>JAFUCC010000053.1 GCA_017459925.1 Eggerthellaceae bacterium | reverse complement strand
GCGCCGCACCTGGCGGACCAGCACGGCGGCATGCGAGGAGTTCATCCAACGCAAGTTCGACGAGCAGGCCCGGGCATGCCAGTCGATCCAAGCAGACTGAGGCAGGATGGCAGGAGCTTCGCGAGGTACCCGAGCCTGGCGTACTCGACCGTCCAGGACGGGATCACGACCGCGCTCGTCCAGCGGAAGGTCGGCAGGAACGGGTGGGCCGTGATGGTGGCCCTGTGCCGCAAGGTGTACGGCGACGGAAAGCTCGGCAGGATTTCCGCCGATGAGATTTCCGCGCGCACGGGCCTCACCGCCGTTCAGGTGGCCCGCGGGATGCGAGAGCTGCGCGAGAGGAACATCATCGTGCCCGTCATGCGGAAGAACTCGAAGGGGAAACGGTCGTTCGACCGATCGAGTTTCGGCCACGTCGCCCAGTACTGCATTACCACGGAGGTCTGGAGGCAGGTGGCGCTTGCCGACGACGGGCCGCGGGAACCAGATGACTCCGTGGCATGAAAGGCGAATTCACCCGGCTCTTCCGCCGCGCAGCTTTCCCGGCTCGGCGTACTTGTAAATCCAATCCTCGTCCCAGTACTCGCCCCGCTCCTCCATGGGGCAGTCGTCGCAGAGGTCTCTGGCGACCTCCATGATGACGTCGAACAGCTCGAGGTTTCGCGTCCATTCCTCGCCGATCGCGGACAGGCCTCGCGCGGCGCCGACGATGTTGCCGCAGATCGCGGCAGTCGAGTCGCTGTCGCCGGAATGGTTTGCGGCAGAGCGTATCGCCGCCCCGAAGTCGTCAGCGTGGCGCACGGCCGAGAACGCCGCTATGGCGAGCGCCTCCTCGCCGACCCATCCTTGGCCGAGCTGCGCTATGCAGTCGGGGTCGCTCGCGTTGTCGTGCGCAAGGTCGCACGCGCGCTCGAGCAGGCCCGCCGCATATACGGACGCGTTCGGGTGGTCGGGAAAGAGACGGGGCAGCGCCGTGGCGCATTCGCGCACGATCCCCTCGATGGCGCGGATCGGCGAGGACTTGTCGTCGGAAATCCCGTAGGCGCAGCGGCACACGATGTACGCCAGCCCCGCCGCAGGGATGTAGCCGAGGGGATGGCCGTGCGTGAGCGCCGCGCACTCGGCAGCCCATACGGCCATGTGCTCCGGTTCGTTGTAGAAGAGGCCCACTGGTGCTACGCGCATGACGCCGCCGCATCCTTTCGAATGGTTTATGGGGCGCTCCATCGCGCCGTCACAGCCCTCGCGTATGGCGCTCATGCAGGTGTGGCCGGGCGCCCTCACGGCATAGAGCGCCGGAACCTCGGAAAGCCACGTGTCGCCGCGAGCGTCGGAGAACGTCCGGTCCTGTGTGTGGAGCCAGTCGCGGTAGGTGTAGGCCGCGTACCCGGCCGGGTTCGAGGATATGCCGCGAAGGTGCTGGCGGGTCGTGCCCACGAGCACGGCCGCGGCGGTGAACAGAGTCATCTGCGTGTCGTCGGACACGAGCGCGAGCCCGCTTTTCGGGTCGTACTCGTACGAGGTGATGCCCGACCTCCCGTAACTGGCGCGGATCTCGTCCCAGTCGAGGAACTCGACCGCGTAGCCCAGCGCGTCGCCTGCGGCGCCTCCGACGAGGCAGCCCTGGAAGCGGTCGAGGAAGCGCTGCTCGCGGGCCTCGATCCTCTCCCTCAGGCGCTCCGGCATCGCGTTACTTTCCCTTGCCATAGGCTTCTCCTAAATGCCTCTCAAGATGTCCTCTACGAGGTAGGGGTTGTTGTAGCGCCTGTACATCGACGCCCCGCGCCGCATGAGCTCGGCGTTGGCGCGGTAGCAGCAATCGAGCGTGCGGTCGTTCCTGAGGAGCTTGTCCGCTTCATGCATGTTGTCGAAAGCCAACGTGACGCATTTCGGAAGCGTTTCGTACTTCAAGTTCAGGCGTTTGAACCATCTCGGCAGCTTGCCGCCTTCCGGCTTCTTCACGTTCACGAAGCCGCATGGCCCAGGATTGATGTCATCGCCCTTGACGAACACGAGGGTCTCGGCATTTTGGCAGGAAATTGTGCACAGGCGGCTGCTCTTAGCGGTTGTGGGCAGGGCGGTGGCCGTCCAAAGTGCGCCGGCTGTGTCGGCGGGCGCTGGTATGGTGTTTCGCACGTACCAGGCGAGCAGGTCGATCATCTCGCTGTAGCAGTCCATTGCCTGAAGACGCTTGAATCGCTTGAGCTTACCGGCATCGGGCTCAAATTCGAACTTCCGAGTACTGCGCGGCAAGTTCTCGCGTTCCCAGGGGATCGGCACGCCCCAGCCGGCGCCGGTGTCCACGACCACCTCCATGTCGCCGCGGGGGCGCCCTGTCTTCATGACGTTGGTGAGCTGGTAGCCGTTTCGCTCGAACCAAGATATGGCCTGGGTCTCGGCGTAGTCGAGCTGGCGGTCGTCCCCGTGGACCTCCGCCCAGAGCATCAGTGAGGGCACGCGCGGCGGGTCCTCGTGGCGGTAGTCGTGCATGTGCTGCACGTGCCTCTCGCGCACGTCGACGGACTTGCCGACGTACCACATGCCGTCGGTGAACTCGTAGGCGTATATGCCGCGGGCCTGCTCGTCGGTGAGGTCGGTCGATATCGAGGCTCGCCCGTCGATTTGGAGGGCCTTGAATTTCAGCTTCCCGGCTCTCAGTGCTTTTTCCAACCTTGCTCCTCTTGTAATCGAACGCTCTCCGCAGATTGTACTTCGCAAGCTACATGGTTTCGTAATGCAGTGCAGAAGCCTACTGGGCGCAAAGGCAATAAACAGCTGGCGGTAGATTGTGGGTGCTATATCACCACGCCATCTGGCAGCGGGTCTGTGCTCCACCTCCACCGCGGGCTGTCTCGGTCGAACGGGATGCCGTTCTCTAGCGCCCACGTCATCTCTTCGATGAAGTCCGCCTCTTTGAAGTCATACGCGTAGAAAGGCACGCCGATGCCGGTGCCGAAACGGTCAAAATATTCGTCGCGGAGCTCTCGGACTGTCTTAGCTTGCGTTGGCATTAGCCATGGCCTCCTTTGAATTGCAGATAGCGTTGATCCCATCGAAGGACAACTCTATCGGCTCGTATTCTGCCTAACGCGGTCCTTGAATTACAGCGGCTCAACAGCCTCGATCTCATCGGTGGGGATTAGCACGTGGCCGCCTTGCAGGTCCCGGCCGTCTAGTGGGTTGAATAGCATGGCCTCGGGGATTTCCTCGGCTGCTTCGAGCTGCCAATCCCAATAGACGCCGTCGAACGTCTCGCCGTTGGCGAGCTTGACCCTCACGGGCTTGTCCAGGTATTGCGCCATATCCTTCTCAGTAATCATCGCCTTGTCTCCTTAGCATGCCGCCGAGGAATCGAACCCCGGTTTCCAGTTTTGGAGACCGGCGTTCCGTAATTGAACCGGCGGCGTGAAACGCATAATTGATTCGCAGAAAAGCTTGGGCGCTCTCGATAGGGGGCCTGGGCTTTTCCTTTCGACGGTCTTCGGGTTACTCTGCCGTGCCTCTTGGTGTATATGCGCCGCGTCATTTCGGCCCCGGATGGAATAGTTTCGTTGTCAGCCATTTTAGTAGATCAGCTCGAAGCCATGCTCGTCGACGTCGGGTAGCTCGTATTCCCGGCCGGTTTCCACGCACTCGCGCATGACGCGGATGATTTCGGCGTCGGAGAACCCCACGCATTCGGTTGGGAAGTAACCGCCGAACGCCGCGCGGTATTCTTCCATCGCCTCCCTGAACTCTGACACTACATTTGACATGTCATTTCTGAACTCGTCGGGCACGCGGTATACGGGCCTGTGGGCGTCCTCGTCGAGCAATTCGCTAAGTACGTCTTTCCATGGATAGCCTACAACCTTAGATATGTGCTTGGCGAATCTGGCTCTCTGCCTCGGAGAACCCATTAGCTCGGATACCTGAAAAGATATAGCTTCGCCTGTAGCGATCACAACGCCGACGCGGCAACCTATAGTGAGCGGGCGCGTCGTGCGGAAAACCCAGCAACCGAGCATCTCCTCGGCCATGTAGATGGGGCCCACCAAATCGTACGCCTTGCCGCAGGCGGCCAAGAAGCCTTCGGGAAGCGGCAGGTCCTCGACCTCCAGGCCTTCTTTGATTTCCCGCGCGGCAACGATCTCGTTCATTGCCGAAAGGTATTCCTCCCATACAGACAAGCGGACTTCGGGAGAGGGGTCTATGCCTTTTGGAACGCAGGTATAGCCGCGAGCTTGCTCCCGCTTCTCTTCCTCGACGCGATAGCGCAGCCGGTCCCTCTCGACGGCAAGCTCCATGAGCGGAAGGCCCTCGAACTGGGCGGCGAAGCTCACGGGTGACATCATCATTTCCACCAGCCTCCTCTCTGACAGCATCCATTTTACGGCCTACTCCTGATATCGCGTGTACCGCATCGCGGACACCTGGGAAGCCCGAAACGGCGATAATTCCAGTAATCGGATTGGCGGAGGGAACGCCATGGCGCTCGCGCGCGCCCACCCCTCCGATCCGGATGCGCCGGCGGCCGGAACACGGCCCCTTGCACAGCCGCGCTTTGCTCCAGGGCGCCCCTTCGACGCCCGAGGGCACGCTGCGCCCGCTTACTGCACGCATCCCGCTCCCATAAACGCAGGAGTCCGATCCCAGGAGGTGTTCCCAAAATGGGAATAGGCGTTCCCGGAACAGACCAGTTAATTCCCAAAACGGTCATTTTTTCGCACATGAGCGGGGAAAACGGTTACTTTGGCGTGGTCAGCAAGAGGCGATGGCTCCCAAGCGCTGGCGCATCGGGCAAATCGATGGCGACTGGTAAGGAGAGAAGCAGAAATGGACCACTCCCAGTACATAATCGACAAGCTCGAGGAGGCGCGCGACGAGAGGGGCATGCCCATCGCTGAGCTAGCGAGGCGCTCTGGAATCCACCGGAAACGGCTCTGGTACATCCTCAACGGCGAGCGGAAGCTGCGCGCAGACGAGTTCGTCAGGCTCATCGTGGTCATGGGGACGCCCGTCACGGCTTACGTGCCACAGGAGATGATGGAAGCGCTGACGTGGTCCCGCGGCGGCTCGGGACGCTGACGCAGCTGGACAAGAAAGGAACATGGGGGCTCCGGCGGCATCCACACTTTGCCCGGCCGGAGCCCCCTCCATCGGAAGGCACGGGAAGGCAGCTGGGACGTTTTGTCCCAGCGGGAAGGAGCGGTCGGCCATGGCGAGCGATTTCGGAGACGAGGCAGGCGGCGAGCTCTACAGCTGGATGCTTCGCATCGGCCAAGATGCCGGCGAGCAGGCGATGCGCGACGCCGCCAAAAGCCTGGCGGGCGCGCTTCGCAACTTGCGAAGCGGCGCCGAGCATGCGGACGAACTCGCGCCCGAGGAGACGGAAAGACCGCGATGGGCCAAGCTCGACATGGCAGAGATAGACGCGCTCCCGGACCCGTCGGGGGCCCGGCGGGCGCTTTCCGAGCGCATGAACGACGCGGGGGTGGCCCACGCGTTCACAGACGACGCGGCGAGCGGCCGCAGCTACCTGCTCTTTAGGACCGACGACGCGCCCAGGCTCTACAGCTGCATCGACGAGCTCCTCGAGGAGATCGGCGACATAGCCGACAGCGTCGCGGGCGAACTCGCCAGGCAACGGGAGGCGGAGCGCCAGCTCGGAACAGACGGGCGCGACAACGCGCTCGAATCAGACGACCCCGACAAGGAACCCCTGGAGAAGCAGGCCGAATACGCGCGGGCGGCATCCGAGCAGCTCGAGCGCGAGAGGTCCGGCGGACGGGCTGCTGAGCGAGAGCCGCGCTTCCAGGAAAACAGGAGCAAGTGATGCGGACCTCGCTGCCGAAGCTGGCCGCCACCATCGCCTTCTCCGCAGCGGCCTTCGCCGACGCCGACGCGTACGCGGCATTCCTGCTCTCGTTGACCGGGCAGCCGGCGTCGAATCTCGCGGCGGCCCTGGCGGCGCTGCCCGCATGGCTC
>JAFUCC010000052.1 GCA_017459925.1 Eggerthellaceae bacterium | reverse complement strand
CGAGGTGCGGGCCTTCGGCATGGGGACCGGAGCCTGGGCGCTTTGGGTGGATGCCGACAACAAGGACGTTCGCATTCGCCGGTATGATGCGCGGATGGTTATACCTTTGAGCTGGGACGAAGACCGGGTGACCGAGTGCGCGTTCGTCACGAGGGCTTTCTACCGTGGCAAGGCCGTTGATCAGCTGCAGATGCACTTGCTCGGCAGCGGCGATGGCTCGGAATCTTCCATGGCTTCATGTTCGCCAGGCTTTTCTTCGCCAGCTTCACCTTCCCAGCCTTCACCTTCACAAGGCTCTTCTTCGCCATATTCGATAGAACGCGAAGCTGCGGGTTCTCCCCATGGAATCGCGGGCCCGCTTTCGCCATCAGAAAACGGCGCTTCACCTTCCCTTTCTTCACCTTCCAAAATTGAAGTTGGAAGCGCAGCACCTTCCGAAGCTATCCCCACGTATAGGATCGTGACGGTTTGCTTTGACGACGAGGGAAGGAAGATAGAGCCCGAGGGTGTGTGCGCGGAATACGACACTGGATGCCCTTTCCCCACCTTTGCCATCGTGAAGCCAGCGATCGAGAACACGCGGGTGGATATGTCGCCTTACGGGCAGAGCGTATTCGCCGACGCCATCGACGCGATTCAGGCGGTGGATGTGGCTTTCGATGCGATGATCACGGAGGTGGACATAAGCAAGATGCGCGTGTTCCTGTCCGACGTGATGTTCGACCGTGAGCAAGATGGGAAGAAGAAGCACGTGGCCATACCCTTCGGTCGGCAGGACTGCACCGTTTTCCGCAAGGTCATGTCGAGCGACGATATGATCCAGGAGTTCGCGCCGGCGCTGCGCACGAGCTCGCAGGTCGAGGCATTCCGAATCGCTCTCCAGATGCTGGGCGACCTTTGCGGCCTGGGGTTGACGTACTTCGATTTCGATTCCACCGGTTACGTGAGGACTGCGACAGAGGTGTCGAGCGACAACTCCGCCTTGATGCGCAATATTGCCAGGCACGAGCACGTTTTGGAGCAGTCGATAACCGGTATCGCGCGGGCGCTTCTCCATATCGCACGAGGCTTCGGCGTCGACCTTCCCCATGAAGGCGATCTGAAAGTAATGTTCGACGACTCGATCATTACCGATACCTACCAGGAGAAGAAGCAAGACCTTTCCGAAGTGGGCGTGACCATGACCGTGGCCGAGTTCCGCGAAAAGTGGTATGGGGAAGACAGCAAAACTGCAGCGAGACGCGCAAGCGAAATTGGGGCCAAATAGCAGAAACAGGAAATCGCTCAGATGAGCGGTTCCCCGTCTTTGCAGCAGACTAGAGTTCTTGCCTAATCCTCGTCGTCGTCCTTGTCCCGGTTGCAGCTCTTGTCTTCGTCTTCTTGAAGTTGACGTTCGACCTCTTCTTCTGACATGCCTTCAAAAGTTCCGTCGTCTTTTGCCATCGTCGCACCTGCCTTTCATGTAGTCGATGACCCGTCTTGAATTATACGACGCAAGAGCAGGGCTCTAAAGCGTTGCGTGGTAAGGGCCGCCCCATGGCTTAATTTGGGCTGTTAGGCGGCGCCTTCACCTTCCCACTATTCGGCACTGGTAAAATAGGTGGCTGCGCGTTTCGGCAGGGAATTCGCCAAGCAAGGCGCGAACGACGGCAACATATTCCAGACGTCGTCTGGAATATCGAAGATACAGGAGCGTATGTTGGATTTAAGCGAGCTCGAACAGTGGCGGGAAGGCAACCGGCTTGAGGTAAAGGCTGCCCAGGGAGGCCTCCCTGGCGACGTGTGGCCTTCCGTTTCCGCGTTCGCCAACACGAACGGCGGCCTAATCGTGCTCGGCGTGAAGGAGAACACCAAGACGCACGAGCTCTTCGTCCTGGGACTGAAAGACGCCCGCAAGATGCTCGACGATTTCACCAACGCGGCCAACAGCACGGATAAGCTGAGCTACCCAATCTTCTCCGACGAGAACCTGAGCATCCAGACCATCGGTGGACGCGAGGTCATCGCCATCGAGGTTCCCCGCGTGGAGAGCAAACTTCGACCCGTGTACGAAGGCCATGATCCGTACAAGGGGTCGTACCGGCGCAAGTTCACCGGCGATTACCACTGCACGCGCGAAGAAGTGGCGGCCATGCTGCGCGACGCCTCGGAAGACCCGCTGGACATGGAGCCCGTGACGCGCTCCGAGCTCGAAGACCTCGACAAGGATACGATTCGCGCCTATCGGGCGCTCTACGCCGAGAGCCACAAGACCGGTAAAGTTCGCAAGCTGCCCGACGACGAGTTCCTGCGTCATATCGGGGCGGCGGTCAGGGACGAGGATGGCACCATCAGGCCGACACGCGCTGGGCTGCTCATGTTCGGCCAGGAGTGGTGCATCGTCTACGACTTCCCCAACTACTTCCTGGATTACCGCAAGCAGACCGGCGGTAATAGGCGTTGGGAGGACCGGTTCACATCCCAGGACGGTGAATGGTCGGGTAACCTCTTCGACTTCTACGAGCGCACCTACGACAAGATGAAGCAAGCGCTCGAGGTACCCTTCAAGCTCGAAGGCATATATCGGGTGGATGAGACGCCCGCTCACGAGGCCCTGCGCGAGGCGATAGTCAACGCCCTGGCTAACGCCGATTTCAAGTCGAGCAGGGGCGTGGTGTTCCGTTGGACGGCCGACGCAATCGAGCTAGTGAACCCCGGCTGCTTCCGCACGGGCATAGAGCAAGCCTACGCAGGGGGTATCTCGGACGCCCGCAACAAGACCGTGTTGAAGCTGTTCTCGCTCATCAAGGTCGGGGAGCGCGCCGGGAGCGGTGTGCCCAACATGGTCGACCAATGGGAGACGTGTGGGTACGGAAGGCCGGTGCTTTCGGAGACCTTTGACCCCGAGGTGTCGACCACCATCCTGCCCCTCTCGAAATTTACTACCGACGAACCGGCAGGGAAATCGGCAGTAAACGTCGGCAGTAAAACGAAGCCGACCGTCGCGGAGCGAAACGACGCAATCGTCGCATACCTAGCTACGCATGGTGAATCCCGCTCCGCCGACATCGCAGAGAGCATCGGACTCGGCGCGTCCCGAACGAACGACCTGCTGCGCGGCCTGGCCGAAGGCGGAATTGTAGAAGCCGTGGGTGGATATCGCAACCGCAGATACAAGCTCGCCGATCGATGACATTGTGGAGTGGCCGTTGTGCGCAGTCTGAAACCCGATAGCGAGTATTTCGCGTTTCGGATGAGTTGAGGGACAGTGGAACGGTCAACACCGTGCTGGCGGCTTCGTATCTGGTGCGGGAGTTTCCGGGGCTTCGGGCCGAGGAGGCCAAGGCGATCTGTGCGGACTGGCGGGCCACCTATCATGAGCGCAGGACGCGGCCGACTGCGTCTCAGGACGGTAGTGCCAGCTGGGTGTCGCGCCCGGTTTAAGTTTCCGTAAGTTTCGCCCGGAGCGATTTATCGGTGACTGCAGGCGTGAAAACCCAGGTCGTGAAAGTCCGAGGACGGCGATTCAAGTTTCAGCAAGTTTCTGGTTGTGCCGTTGCCATGCATCCGCTTGTCGGTTCGTCCGATAATCGTCCGACGAGCCAGGCGATTATCGGACGAATAGATCGGACGGTTCACCTACGACTGAGGGCGCCGGTCTCGATTCTCCATTCGTAGGTTTCCCACAGGTACTCGCACAACGTGAGGCTGCATCCGACCGCGAGTTTCGCATGGCGGACGGGGGCGGCACGGAAGCTGGCGCTCTTCCCGTGCCCGCTTCCGAACTCGTTGCGGAACCCTGCAACGCCAACTGCCACGCCGTGGAGGTTTCCCAGGAGCTTCTTCACGTGCTTCGCCGCAGGAGCGTTCTCGTCGACCTGCTTCGCCGAAACGTGCAGCAGCTTTTCCGTTTCCGAGATTAGGCGGGATACGTCCCAGCTCTTTTCGACGGCCATACCCTGCTCCTCGAGGATGGTCTTGCAGCAGCTCTCTATGAGTTCTTTCGACTTCCCGATGGCCTCCGTCGGGTTCTCGGTCCGCATTCTGGACAGGAGGTCGATTTGCTTGTCGAGGTACTCGCTCGAGAACTTGCCCTTCAGGTATTCGGCGGTCTCGGAAAACGGCGTCGAGTGGGCCTTCTCGCGGTCTATGATCTCGCGACATCTCAGGTACGTTCCCTTGTTGGAGCGGTCGTATCTGCCCGACGAATAGGGCAGTGCTTCGGCGTCATCGAACTCTGGACGGTAGTTTTCCTCGTAATAATCGAGCAGATCGGAGAGAAGTTTGAACGTCTGCGCATCGGATGCGTCGTATAAAAAGGCGGTGAGGGATTGGCCCTTGGACACTTGGTAGCGCTGGCAAAGCGGGACGCCCACGCTTGCCATGGTAAACACGTCGAACCCGTTCGTGCTGAAGTCGAGAACGTACCCGCCCCGATTGAACAGCTTCAAAAACTTTCCCTTTTCGATATCGCTAATCAAACGAACCTCCTGGCATTGGCTGCTGTCGCTCAGTTTACGCTACGGCAAGGCAAAGGAGACACGTCGCTATGACACTGTCAGAACCAACGCCATTCCGGAAACGCAGTACACTACTGAAAATGGGAAACGTCCGAGAATGCAAGCTGTTCGAAAGAAGGATGATTGCATGGCATCGAGCTCCGAGTACCTGGAATACGTCCTCGATCTGCTGGCTGATGTGCCGGAGGTCAGCTCGCGCAAGATGATGGGCGAACACCTGCTCTACGCGTCTGGGAAGCTGTTCGGCGGCGTATATGACGACCGGTTCCTGGTGAAGAACACGGAGGCGTCTCGCGCCGTCTTGTCGACATGCGAGACACCGTACGAGGGCGCGTCGCCCATGCTGCTGGTTGACATGGAGGACGCGGCTGCTATCGCAGCCTTCGTGGCAGAAATGCTGCCGGAGCTACCCGAGTCCAAGAAGCACCGCAAGTAGGCTCACACGGGCTCGCATAAGGTGCCTGTTGCGGTTCGCTTCGGGCGGAAATGCATAGCTTGTGAGGCGCGGTTGCAGCACGAACGCGAAGCGATTCTGCTTACCCCGCCTGCTAGCCATCGGTGACGCCGTGCGCGGCTACCCGGGATAACGTAGCAGTGCAAAGGCCAGCGCCCCCGCATGCAGCCCGTGCAGGGATGGCACGACGCCTGGGGCGCATGGCGCAAAGCAGATAACGTTCCTATAGGCAACGCAGGGCACCCCTCCCGTGGCTGAACCCGTGCCAGCGGAGCCAGACGCGAAGCGGCTGGCGGAGCCGTGGTGAAGACACGGGAGGGGTGCCCTGCGTTGCCGTCCCGGTTGACTTCCATGCGCCATGCGGCCCAGGTGGCGTGACAGCCCCGGGCTGCATGCGGGGGCGCTGGCCTTTGCGCTGCGGACAACAACGATGCCGTGAGCGCGCGGTGGCACCGATGGCCGGCGGGGTAAGCAGAACTCTTTACAACGTTGCAAGTACGGCGCCGGTTTTCCGCGAAAGCGGCCGAAGCGTTTCTGTCGGCACCTTCGCCTTTACGCTCACAAGCTATTGCCTCGCGCCCTTCTTCAGGTTGCAGTCGGTGCAGAGCATCTGGCAGTTGTCGGGCGTGGTGTGGCCGCCTTTGCTCCACGGCTTGATATGGTCGGCCTGCATCTGGTCGAACTCGAACTCCTCGCCACAGATGGCGCACTGGTGCCCCTGCTTCTCGTAGGCGGCAAGCGCGTCGCGGCGGTCGAAGGAGCGGATCGAGAGCTTACGCTCGTCGCCAGTGAGCAAGTACTCGTAGATGCCGCTCTTGCGGGTGACGTCCTCGTCGCCCATGAGGCGCTGCACTCCGGTTTCCAGCTTCTTCGGGTCGAGGTCGCTGCGGGTTCCGTGATCGTTGTAGAACAGGCCCCAGGGCAAACCTTTCATCTCGCGGCGGTACTTCGGGAATACGGCCTGTACCCAGTCGATGACGGAGCGGAAGTAGTTCCACAGCTGCACGGCGCTGGGGTCGTGTTGATGTTCGGCCATGTAGCCTTCGATGGTCTTGTTCTCAGCCGATGCCGCCCAGAGTATGGCGGTTTCGAGGTATTCCTGGCGGATAGACGCGCCCTTCAGGTAGTCGCCGGCCAAGCCCTGCGCCGCGCAGCCGGTCTTGGAGAAGTACCGCTTCGCATCGCTCGTCCAGCTTCCCGCGTAGACGGCGTTCCTCAATTCCTGGTCGGTCAGCTTCTCCCCGGCGATGTTGATGATGCGGAACCAGTCGAGCTTCTCCGAATCGGTGCCGTCGCATACGTAGATGAACAGCTCGTAATCAAGTATCGCCTTCTTCTGATCGGACGGCAGATTGTAGAAGTACTTGTCGTCGACCGAGAACGCGCCGTCGACGTACTCGCAGAACGCGATGGTGCGCTGCTGGCCGTCCATGACCTCGTAGGCGTCATCGCCTGTAACGCACCAGTACATGACGTTGAGCGGCAGCCCCTTCACGATGGTGCGGATCACCTCGTCGCGCTGGGCGTTGTTGTAGACGAACTCGCGCTGGTATTTCGGGCGTATGTCCAGGCGGTCGTCGTATCCGGTCACGCCTTCCTCGGCATCGTTGAAATAGCCCTCGGCGACCTCGCCGACCGTCACGTTGCGCTGTTCGATCTGCATTTACGACCTCGGTTCTTCCGGATTCTTGTTGCGAATGACAATGCGGGCCCACACGTTCGACCGCTTTCCGTTCTTCTCGATTTCCAGCTTCGTCCTGCCGGTGCGATCGCGTGTGATTCCGATCTCCTTGGCGAGATTGCCCTCTCCCAGGCCGACGACCTCGAACTGGTCGGGGTTGTGCTGCTCCAAGAACGTTATCGGCACGCCCATGTTGCCTGCGTAATCGCACGGGATGTCGGCGACGTTGGCCACGTCGATGCCGTCGAAGTTGGTGTAGGGCGGGTACACCTCAGGATCGTAGTGGCGGAACAGGATCATTTCCTCGTGGCGCTTCTTGATGTCGAGGTTGGTGAACCACGTGCACTTGCGGAAGTGCACGAGGCCCGTCTTCTCGTCGTAGACGCCTGCGGCGTAGTCCCGCGCGTTCTCCTTCGGGATGGAGAAGTAGGCGTCGCCCTTCGCGAAGCCGTAGCCGAGCCTCCCGTCGCGCACGAGCGGGAATGTCTCTTTGTACTTGATGCCGGTTGATGGGCCGATGATGACGAACTTCTTGCCGTGCCCGACGAGCGTCATGATGTACTCGCGGAAGAGCGAGAACGGCGGGTTGGTGCACACGATGTCGGCGGAGTCCATGAGGGCCAGGCACTCCGCGCTGCGGAAGTCCCCGTCGCCCGAAAGTTCAGACAGCTCGTTCTCGCCACTCTTGAACAGCTCTGCCACGTCGAGCATGTCGACCCCGCCGTCGCCGTCCTTGTCGTAGACGGTCGTGACCACGGCCTTGTACGGCGTGCCGGGTTTTGCGGTCGGCTCCACGTCGAACAGCGACAGCTGGCCGCCCATGATGGGCGATCCGGCATAGCAGGTGCATATGAGCTTTTCTAAACCAAGCCGGTTGAAGTTCAGGACGAAGTACTTGAAGAAGTTGCTCTCGAAGGGGTCATCGCAGTTGCAGAAGACGGTCTTGCCCTTGAAGTGCTGACGGTAGTGGTGAAGCTCGCGCTCGATGTCCGGAAGCTGGGTGTAGAACTCGTCGTCGCGTGCGGCCTTCGCTTGGGCGAGGTTTTCGTTTCCGGCCATGTGCAGCCTCCACGGCGGTTTCGGCGCATGGGCGCCTGGCGGTCAGTTCGACCGTGGAGGATGCAGCTTGCGACAGTTTGGCAACCGAAGAAGGAGGACACCCACCCCAGTCGCCAAACTGTCGAGTACCGCGCACGCATAGATGCGAACAGGCACAGGATGGGCGAGTGCCCTCCTGCTCACCTGTTCGCGAGCTGTTGAATTGTGCGCGAATTCCCGTTCGGAAACTCGACAGTTTGGCAAGGAGTATTCTATCAGTTGGACGGTTTGGCGTTTAGACGAATGCGCCGATGCGTATCCGGATTGTCGGCGCATTGGACCTCTGCTGTTTGCGTTGAAGTGCGCTATGGCAACGCATCGGCGTTCGGCAGCACCGACCTTGCATGCACGCAGGAACCTGATCGAAAGCGGACGTGACACTCATGGGCGAAACAATGATAGGACGGGAGGCCATCGAGGCGCTGGCGGAGCGATCCCCCCAGTTCTACACGGCGCCATCGGAGGGCGCACAGGAAGCGAACCGGCTGGCGGTAGCGCGCGGCATCACGCCGACGAACGCGGACCGCTTTTCTCGTTCTAGCCGAGAAGGCCTGCGTGGGCGAGGTGGTAGAGCTTGGCGGGCTGGAGCTCGCAGTTGGTCCAGCGCGCCTTCACCCATTGGGGCATGAGCGCGAACGAGTAACGCCCGATACCGCCATCTTCGAGCTCCACGGGCAGTGCGCGGGCGAAGGAGGAGCGCGCTGCTTGCCGCCAGCGGACGTCGGCGGCGCCCCATCCCTCGAGCAAGTCCATGACGGCAGCGCTGGGACCGCTCTCGAAGCTGGCCTGCACGGCCTCGGGCCGCTCGATTCCGAACTGCACGTCGATGGCGAACGTCGGGCATACTCTACCGTCGGGGAGCACGTCGAACTGGAAGTCGAGGCCGCCTGGGGCCATGGCCATGAGCTTGGAAACCTGCGAGAGCATCGCCTCGTCGTAGGCGGTGAAGCCCGCAACGTCGAACGCGGCGGCCAGGCGCCCTGGCTCTGCGGCGCACGCCGCCTTCTCGCCCTCGCCCAGATAGCCGCATACGCGCAGGGGAGAGCCGGGCCGTCCCCGGAACATGCCGAAGAAGGAGAGCGGCCAACCGGCGGGCATGCGCGCACCTTGGCCGAGGTAGAGATCCGCCGCCCGCGGCTCGCCGGCGGCCTCGCAGAACGGGCGCACCAGTTCCGCATGGGCACGGGGCTGGAAGTGGACTGCGGCGGCAGGAAGCTCACGCTTGTCCGTGTCGATTTCGAACCCGCATGTCACATCCGCGTACCTGCGGCGCGCTCGCGCATACCAGTCGAGCATCGCGCCGTGCCCTCCCGCCGCAGGCGAGTCGATGCGCGTGCGAGGTTCGAGCCGCTTCAGGAGCACGGTCACGTCCAGGAACGGGTCGCCGATGAGGGGGTGCTCCAGGTAGACGCCTGGGAACTCCTCGCCCACGAGGAACGCGGGCGCGGCCTCGCGCGCCCGCGCCAGGCTATCGCCGAACAGCGCGCCGGCGCGCCCCTCATCCGCAGCCTGCAGCAGGAGGGCCTGGAACGCCTGCCCGTATGTCGGCTCCCTCATATGCGCTCACCGCCCTTCTGGACCCGCGCCATGAGGTACGCCTTGGCGTCGGGAGGCAAACCCTCGCGGTATCGCAGCTTCACGAAGGCGGGGAAGCACGAGAGCGTCGCGGATTCGCCGTCGCGCTCCACGCGCTTTGCGAAGGCGGTCTGAGGAAGCAGCCCGCAGCGCCCGTCAGCCAGGCCGCGTTCCTGCATCCATGTGGCGAGGTGCCCTATGGCCGCGCGACCTCCGTCACTTTCCCAGTCCCTCGGCTGGAAGCGCACGCTGGCCGATAATGCGGGAAGCGCCGTGCCATCCGACCCGACGTTGAGCTGGAGCTCGAGCGGGAAGGGCGAGCGCGCGAGACCCTGCACGCCGGAGACAAGGCCGCCGTCGAGTTCCCCCATGCCGATGCCCGCCAGATGGCTCCGCAAGGCCCCGGCGTCGTCCGCGTACGCCCGCTGGCACCCGTCGCCGACGATGCACTCCACGCGCAACCAGGGATCCCCGGCAGCTTCCCTTCCCGGGAACACGCCGACGTAGCAGGCGTACCACCCAGACGGCATGGCGCGCGCAAAGCCGGCGTAGGCACCGCGCAGCTCCGGGCGGCTCGCAGCTTCAAGAAACGCGGGGGGCACGGAAGGGTCGGGACCGTCCACGAGCAGCTGGACAGCCGGGCGCTCCACGTCGCCTTTCGACGTGTCGTAACTCAGCGCGAGCTGGCGCACCTTGCCCGGCTCCTGGCGTGCGAACCACGCGAGCGCGTCGGCGTAGGCGCCGCCGTGCCCGGCGAAGGCCGCCTTCGCGCCCGCGACGTCTCCGTACGAGGTGAGAGAATGGAAGTCGAGCCAGGGGTCGCCGGCGAGCGGAGCCTCGAACCACAGCTCGGGGAAGCCGTCCCCAGCCAGGCTGCGCTGATAAGCCTCGCGCGCGGCGGGCCCGCAATCCCCGAACAATGCCTTCTCCCGCCCGCCTTCCGCGGCGAGGGCGTAGAGTATGTCGTAGAGCTTCATGCGGTCCACAGGCTCACTCCTCTTCGAGAAGGCCGGCCTGCGCCAGATGGTAGAGCTTCGAGGGCATAAGCTCGCCGTCCGTCCAGCGGACCTTCGCCCACTGGGGCATGAGCGTGAAGCTGAGCTTCCGCCAGTTGCCTTCGTCGGTCTCCACGGGGATGGCGCGCGCGAAAGCGGCGTCTGCGGCCAGCTTCCAGCGGGTGTTCCAGGTAGACGCCGGGGAAGGGCTCTCCCACCGAAAACGTCGGCACAGCCGCACGTGCCCGCGCTAGGCTCTCGCCGAAGAGCGCTTCTCCGCGACTCTCGTCTGCCGCCTGCAAGAGCGGTACCTGGTACGAGTCTTCGCACGTGGGCTGTCTCATCGTTTTTTCCTCCGACCCGCCGTCGCCTTTCCCTCTTATACGCACGTGCTCACGGTTCCGTCCGGGCATCGCGCAGGAAGAAATCCGCGAATCCGAAAAAACCGGGACGGAAGCGACTGCGGGCGCGTATAAGGAGCAAGATGCTGCGGAAGGCGCGGCGCATGAGGAAAGGAGCACACCATGGAGTTCAAAGACCTGACGGAGGAGCAGAAGGCTCGGCTTGCCAACTGCAAGACGCTCGAAGATGTCCTTGGCCTCGCTCAGGAGTACGGGTATGAGCTCACCGACGATGAGCTTGAGGGCGTTGCCGGCGGCGGAGACTGCCCGAATAACTGGGCCGACTGTCCCACTAAGGCCTGGGAGTGAGGCAAGCGACGAATCTTCTACTCTCATGAGGGTCCCAAGCCACGCAGACGCGTTTGAGATACTTTGCCTCCAAGCGGCAGACAAGGGTCGCGGTGCGATTCTGTTTGGCGAGAGCTTTGAGCGGGCACGCAAGGTAGCGCGACCGTTCATGGTAGGCGAGAAGTCCCCGAACGTCTACCTTGAGTTCCCCCTCATCGGAAAGCCGTTCCTCGACGTGACCGTGCTACCGGGTAGGCTGTCTGCGGGCACACGGATTGACTCCCCCGCCGCCGTGGGCACGGAAAGCCTGCTCGAATGGGCTGTCGGTACCTGTTGTAAGTCCGACGGTGTCTGTTTCGGCTTCGAACTCGACGTGAAGGAATCGTCCCTGCCCACAGCAGCCGTACACTTCCAGCACTTCGCACGCACGGATCTCGTCGCGCCGTTCCTTGAGGCAATAGACGAACCAGAGCGGGCAGAATCCTATCTCGGTTTGTCTGCTCGTATGCCGAAAGGCTGGCCGCTCGCTACCCTCGGTCTATTTCGGGGACGGCCGCATGCTCCCCTGCGTGCAAGCGGATACCTCAACGCACAGGAGAAGGCCACCTGCGCCGAGGACCCTGCGCGCCTCGCTGTTGCATTCGACACGGTGGGGTTCACCGCCTATGACAGCGCCATGATTGAACGTGCCTCAGAGCTTCTGAGGGCTGCTCCCGGCTCGGTTGAATTCCAGTTCGATGTGTTTGGCGACGGGAAGCTCGGCCCCACATTCGCCTTCGACGTTCAGTTCGCCGTCGCGCAGCCCGACGAAGTGCGCGCCTCATTTGCAGGTGGTCCCGCGATGCGCGTTCTGGGGCTGCTTGAAAGCTGGGGCGTTGCCGACAAGCGCTGGCGGCTGGCGGGCGACGCGGCCTTCGCCCGGGCAATCGGCGTGGAACTCGACAACGGGAGTGCCGGACGTTTCGCATTCACGCTCATGCCGCAGTGGGCAAAGGCGCGCTGGACCAACTGTGAGCCCCAGCCCTCGAAGCTCTACCATCTGGCCAAGGCCGAGCTCGTATCCTCAAGAGAAAAACACCCCGTTTTCGACGGGACGGATTAGCCCATCCGACCGTATTATATGCACGTAAGAACACCGATGTGGAAAGTGCATCGGGCATGGCGAGCCGAAGGCGAAAAGCGCCGTCGACGGGGTTGGAGAAACCCGCGAGATGGCCGATGGGGACCTCGAAGGCGTGTCAGGCGGGCGGGGCAAGTGACGGGAGGCCGCGAAAGGCATGTCGGGCGTAACCGATGTCATGGAATGGAGGGGCGCGCTTGCCGGTTGCGGCGCCGCGCTGCGCCGCACCGCCGCGGCGGTGCTGGCGCTCTCCTGCGTCTTCGCCGCCTTCACGCAAGTGGGGTTCGTGGGATTCCAGTTCGCCGGTGGAAGCTCGGCGTACCTGGTGACCATGCTCGTGCCCGTGGCGCTGGCGGCATGCCTCCTGGGCACGTTGCCCGGAGCGGCATGCGGGCTGTTCGCCGGCGCGGTCCTGTACCTGCACTCTGCCGTGATGCCGCTCGACTACTTCGAGCTCGAGTACGTGACACCCCTCACGTCGGTGGCGGCGATGGCCGTGTGCGGGCTTCTGCTCGGCATCGCCTTCGCGCTTATCTCGCGTGGGGAGAGACCCGTGTGGTTGCGCACGCTCCTCGTGGCGCTGGCGTGCCTCGTCGTATCGGCGGGCTTCACCGCCGGTTTTTCCGTGAGCACCATCGCCATGATGGCCGCAGATGCGCTCGCCGACGGCGGCGCGGGGCAGCTCACCGCCGAGCAGGCGCGACATGCCCAGTCCGCACTCATAGAAGGAGGCGCCGCCTTCCAGGCTATCGGCGACGCCGCGTTGATGGCCCTCGGAGCGTGCGTCGGGTTCGCCTGCGCTGAGAGCGGCATGCGCCGCGCGGCGGATGCGGGACTGCGCGCGCTGTTCGGCGCGTGGCTATCCGCCGTGATGCTCGCCGCCTTCATGGTGGTCGCCACGGCGGCCTACGGCGCGGTCACGGCGGGCTCCCTCGCCGTCGCGGGCGAGGACATGCGCGACGAGGCGGAATACCTGCTCGGGCAGGTGGAGCGCACCGCCGAGCACAACGGGCGGGTCGCGGAGGCGTTCTTCGGCCTGGGCGGGGACCCCGACGAGATGCTCGAACTGGTGGAAGGCGGGATGCTGGGGAGCCTGATAGCGGGATACACCGAGGAGGGCGACGGCCTGGTCGTGGTCGCGGTGGGACGCTACGTCATCGGCGCGGACGCGGATCGCCTGGCTGCGACGGATGAGCTCTCCGACTGCCTCGACGGCGACGCGCTCGATGCCATGGAGCGCAGCATAGGCGACGGCACGCTCGAGCGCGTCGTGTACGACGCGCCGAGTTCGGAAAGCGACCTCGTCGACCTCATGATGCCCGGCGATGCCGAGGAGTTCTCCTCGCTCGTCGTGAGGCAGATCGGCTATCTGAGCGCGGTCGAGCATGACGATGACGATGGATGTGGGCAAGCTCTACGCCGTCACTGTGAGCGGCGTGGAGATGATCGAGACCATAAAGGCCGCCGGCGCTGAGAACGGCTACTTCGGCCGCTGGGCGGGTTTCCAGGCATCCGTGAACAACGGGCAGGCGAGGCTCGCCATCATAAACGAGCGGCTGGGCGCTGTGCCCCTCATGCTCACCGAATTCGCCAACATCGCAGTGCTCGTGCTGGGCGTGTGGCTCATCGTGCAGCAGCAGTTCACCGCCGGCGCGCTGCTCGCGTTCCAGGGTTTCCTCGCCGCGTTCATGGGCCCGGTGGGCCAGCTCATCAACCTGGGGCAGACCGTGCAGGAGATGCGGGTGCAGATGGAGCGCGTCGAGGACGTCCTGAAGTACCCTGCCGACGTCTCCGAGGAGCCCGCGGCGTCCATCGACGCCTCTGCGCTCGAGCGCGAGAAGCTGAGCGGGCGGGTGGACCTCGACAGCGTCGCCTTCGGGTACTCGCCGCTCGAGCCGCCGTTCATCGAGGGATTCGATCTGCACCTGGAGCCGGGACAGTGGGTCGCGCTTGTGGGCGGCTCGGGCTGTGGGAAGTCGACCATCGCCAAACTGGTCTCGGGGCTCTATGAGCCCTGGGAAGGCGAGGTGCGCTTCGACGGCGTGCCGCTCGCGCAGGTGCCGCGCTCTGTGCTACGCGGCAGCTTGGCTGTCGTCGACCAGGACATCGCGACTTTCGACGACACCGTGTTCGACAACGTGACGCTCTGGGACAAGTCCATCGAGGACTACGAGGTGATACTCGCCTGCCGCGATGCGGGGATCCACGACGTCGTGGCGGGGCGCGAGGGAGGCTATTCGTCGCGCATCCTTCCCGGTGGGCGCAACTTCAGCGGCGGCCAGCTGCAGCGCCTCGAGATCGCCCGCGTGCTCGCGCAGGACCCGACGGTCATCATCCTGGACGAGGCGACGAGCGCGCTCGACGCCCAGACCGAGGCCGAGGTGATCCGGCGCATCCGCGACCGCGGCATCACGTGCATCGTAGTGGCGCACCGCCTGTCCACCATACGCGACTGCGACGAGATAATCGTGCTCGACGACGGCAAGGTGGTCGAGCGCGGCACGCACGACGAGCTGATGGCGCAAGACGGCGCCTACGCCGAGCTCGTGAGGAGCGACTAGCCGTGAAGTGGATCGAGTCGCAAATTGAGATGCGGGCGAAGCTGGACGCGCAGGCGGCCGAGCGCGCCTACGCGAAGCTCGCCGCCAGCGTGACCGACGGGCGCGAGGCGCCGCGCGCCGACGGGGACGATCTGGAGCTCGTCGACGGGGCGGCGCGGGCATGCCTGCGCTACTGCGGAGTCGAGCCGGGCGAAGTCCCCGACGGCGTGGCCGACGCGGACGAGCGGCTCGATTACCTCTGCCGCCCCACCGGCACCATGCGGCGCAAGGTGAGGCTCGACGGCGACTGGTTCAAGCAGGCGTTCGGAGCGCTCCTGGGGACGCTCGATACGGGCGAGGCGGTGGCGCTCATCCCGCGCGGGGTCCGTGGCTATGGGTTCACAGACCCGGCCACGGGTCGCAGCGTCCGCGTGAACGCCGCGACGGCCAAGCACATACGCCCCGAGGCCGTCTTCTTCTACCGTCCGCTGCCCGCGTGCCCGCTGGCCGTGCGCGACCTGGCCGCCTTCATGATGCGCGTGTTCGACCGCTGGGACTACGCGGCCGTCTTCGCCGCTGCGCTCGCGGCGACGCTCGTGGGGCTGTTCCCCGCATGGGCCAACCAGATCGCCTTCGGCGTGGTGGTGCCCTCCGGCCAGGACGACCTCATTGCGCCCATCGGCGCCCTGCTCGTGGGCGTGGCGGTCTCCACCGTCATCATAAACGCGTGCAGGAACCTGGTGATGCAGCGGGTGGCGCTCAAGATGGACGTGGCCGCCGAGGCGGCCGTGTTCGCGCGCGTGATGTCGCTGCCGCCGTCGTTCTTCAAGCGCTACGCCGGCGGCGATTTGGGGATGCGCGTGTCGCAGGTGAGCATGTTGACGCAGCAGCTGTCGTCGCTGATCTTGGGAAGCGCCCTCACGTGCGCGCTGTCGGTCGTCTACATCATACAAATCGGCGTCTACGCGCAGCCCCTCGTCGTGCCGGCGCTCGTCGTCGTGGCCGCGCAGGCCGGCTTCACCGTGTTCGCCGCGCTCATCACGGCGCGCTACGAGCGGGCGACCATGGACGAGAACGCGAAGCTTTCCGGCACGGTGACGGCGCTTTTGGGCGGCGTCCAGAAGATAAAGCTCGCCGGCGCCGAGGAGCGCGCCTTCGCCCGGTGGGCGGACGGGTACGCGGGCTACGCGCGCTACGCCTACAACCGCCCCGCGTTCGTGCGGGCGACATCGGCCATCGTCACGCTCATCGGCCTGCTCGGCACGATCGCCATCTACTTCTACGCGGGCCTGGCGCAGGTGTCGGTGGCCGACTACATGTCGTTCAACGTGGCGTTCGGGCAGATGACGGCCGCCGTGATGGCGCTCGCCGCCGTGGCGGGGCAGTTCGCGCAGATCGGGCCCATGATGGAGATAGTCGCCCCGATACTGGAGGCCACGCCCGAGGTCGCCGAGGGCCGACCGAGCGTGGGCGAGCTTTCGGGCGCCGTCGAGGTCTCGAACGTGAGCTTCCGCTACAACGACGACGGCCCGTACGTGCTGCAGGACCTCTCCTTCAGCGTGCGCCCCGGCGAGTACGTGGGCATCGTGGGGAGGTCGGGGTGCGGCAAGTCCACCATATTGCGGCTGCTGCTCGGCTTCGAGGAGCCCGAGCGTGGGAGCGTCTTCTACGGCCCGCACGACGTTCGCAAGGTCGACCTGCGGTCTTTGCGCAGTCACATCGGCACCGTCATGCAGGACGGGCGGCTGTTCATGGGCGACATCGCGTCCAACATCACCATCTCGGCGCCGTCGGCCACGCTCGACGACGCGTGGGAGGCCGCCGAGCTCGCCGGCATAGCAGACGACATCCGCAAGATGCCGATGGGCATGCAGACGCTCGTCACCGAGGGCTCGGGCGGCGTGTCCGGCGGGCAGCGCCAGCGCATCATGATCGCGCGGGCCGTGTGCGGCAACCGCCGCATCCTCATGTTCGACGAGGCCACGAGCGCGCTCGACAACATCACCCAGAAGCACGTTGCCGACTCGCTCGAGTCGCTGAACTGCACGCGCATCGTGGTGGCGCACCGGCTCTCCACCGTGCGGCACTGCGACCGCATCCTCGTCATCGACGGCGGGCGCGTCGCCGAGGAGGGCACCTACGAGGAGCTGATCGCCCGCGAGGGTGCTTTCGCCGAGCTCGTGGCCCGCCAGCTCCTCGACGGGGAGGGGCTCGGGAATAAGCCATCTTTTCCAGGACGGATCCCCTCCCCGCCGCGTATAAGGAAGCAAGAAGCCACGAAAGGTGCGGCCGCGAACGGAAAGGACACGACATGAACTTCAACGACTTGACCGAGGAGCAGAAGGCCAAGGCCCGGGCGTGCAAGACGCCCGAGGAGATGCTGGCGCTGGCCCGCGAGGAAGGCTACGAGCTCCCGGATGAGGACCTGGAGGCGGTCTCGGGTGGCTGGTGCGCCATGGTGTGCAACGACGACACGGGCCGCGTGCCCTTCGGCAGGTAGCAAGCGATGACGGTAGAGAATGGGCTGCGCGGGCGCACGGCCGGCGAGGCGGGCTGGCACGCTTCGCGCTACAACCTCGTGACGGCGGTGCCGGGCACCAAGAACGTTGCCATCGCCAACCTGTTCAAGGGCAACTGCGCCGAGTACACGCCGATCGAGCTGTACCTGCTCTCGGTGATCGAAGAACTCGACGAGCGCCACCCGATAATCGGGCGCTTCGCGCGCCGCGGCATAATCGCGAACTTCGACGAGCGCGCCGCGCTCGAGGCGATGGGCCGGGCCGCGTGCGCGATGCCGCGCGGCATAGGGCTCACCATCTGCCCGACCATGGGTTGCAACTTCGATTGCCCGTACTGCTTCGAGGACCACTTCGCGGGCAAGATGGGCCAAGACGTGCAAGACGACGTGGTCGCGCTCGCCGGGCGCATGCTCGACGCGTCTTGCGCGAAGAACATCTCCGTCACCTGGTTCGGCGGCGAGCCGCTGCTCGCGCCCGAGGTCATCGAGTCGCTTTCCGGGCGGCTCATGGCGCTGGCCGACGGGCGCGGCGGGGAGTACTCGGCGAGCATCATCACGAACGGCTACCTGCTCACGCAGGGCATCGCCGACATGCTCGGGCGCTGCAAGGTGAAATCCGCCCAGGTTACCATCGACGGGCTCGGGGCCACCCACGACGCTACGCGCCACCTCGCGGGCGGCGGCCCCACGTTCGAGCGCATCACGACCAACCTGCGCGACCTGAACCTCCCCTTCAAGGTGAACGTCCGCCACAATGTGCACGAGGCCAACCTTCACGAGGTGGACGAGCTGGAGGAGTTCGTGGAGAAGCTGGCCGCGGAATCGGGCAACGAGATGGAGTGCTACCCCGCGCCCGTCTCGGGAAGCGACGCGGCCGACGCGCGCGGCGGGCAGGTGGGGCTTCTGTGCGGCGCCGACGCCTCCGAGGTGGGCATCCGCCAGGAGGCGGGCCGCTTCCGCAGGGGGCAAGGCCACTACTGCGGGGCGCACACGCTCTGGAGCGTCGGCGTCGACGCGGAGGGCAACCTGCAGAAATGCTGGGAGGCCGTCGACAAGCCCGCCATCAGCTTCGGTACCGCACGCGACTGGGACCCGGCCGACCCGCTCGCGACGGCGAGCAACCCCGACAACCTCACCATGTACCTGAACACGGCGTCGCCCGTCCCCGACGAGGAGTGCCGCGAGTGTGTGTGGCTGCCCCACTGCGCGGGCGGATGCCCCCACAAGCGCCTGTTCGGCGGCCGGCAATGCGTCGCCTTCAAGGACGAGCCAGAGAAGTACGTGCTGGCCCTTCACGCCCGCATCGGCGAGGGCAAGGGGCAAGACGGCGACGGGGCCGTCCCCGTATAAGAGGAAGAGGCCGCGAAAGGTGCGGCCCTGCACGAGGAAGGAACAACGCCATGAACTTCGAAGACCTGACGGAGGAGCAAAAAGCCAAGGCAAAGGTGGCGAAGACGCCCGAGGAGATTCTGGCGCTGGCGAAGGAGGAGGGCTACGAGCTTTCCGACGAGGACCTTGAAGCGGTTTCCGGCGGCATCGATGTCACCTGGGGCTGCTCCGAGGACAACAACAGCGGCCCCTACTAGGCAGCGCGGACGCCGGGGCGCTCCCCCGCAGGCGATTCGGCGTTCAAGGCCCGATGGGCGCATGTTACACAGATGCATGAGGGAAAGAAGGTCTTACCATGACAAACGCATCCGAGCGCACCGTTTCAAGAGCAGCCGTCGCAGCGGCGCTGGCGTTAGCGCTTTTGGCAGTGCCCTTGACGGCGTGCGGCGGCCAGGCTGCGCAGGGGGGCGGGTCGTCTTCTGCCGCCGAGCAGACGCAGTCGGTCGTCGTCGACGTCTCCAGTTGGAAGACCCTCGGCGACGCCCTGGCGTACGACAACGGCGAGAACAACACCGCCGGCTGGGATGAAAAGCGCTATATAACGGTTTTCAGCACGGACGGCCCTGTCGTCCGCGTGGTCGCCAAGATGGACGCCGAGACCTACGAGAAGCTCGGCGCGCTTGACGCGACCGACGAGGGCTACAACGAGAAGTTCCTGGAGGTTATGGGCGGCCTTCCGCTGGAGAGCGCCGAGGACCTGACGGACCAGAAGGTGACCCAGGACGAGCTGGACGCGTACGTGGGAAAGACCGGCCAGGACCTCGTTGACGATGGCTTCGCGTTCGAGAGCTACTGGATGTACGGTGGAGACGAGACGGGCGCCGTGATGGCCAAGGGGCCCCTGGCGTACAACGTGACCTTCGACGTTTCCATTCCAGATGAAAAGGCCGGGGACGGCGGAGCCTCCATCATGGGGGCGACCATAACGGACGCCGTCTACGCGGGCGCCTCGATGGACGCGACGGACCCGTCGACGTTATGATCTCGAGGCAAGTCGAGTATCGGCAGGGCATGAGAACGAAGGGAAGCGCCATGGAATTCAACGAATTGTCAGACGAGCAGAAAGCAAAGGCGCAGGCGTGCAAGACGCCCGAAGATGTGCTGGCGCTGGCGAAGGAGGAGGGCTACGAGCTTTCCGATGACGAGCTAGAGGCGATCTCGGGCGGCTGGGGCTGCAACGAGCAGAACTTCAATTGCGGTATGGTCGGCCGCTAATCTAATCGACACGCAAGCGCAACATGCGCCGCCCGCGGTCTTGCGCGGTGTCGCAAGCGGCGCACTTGCGACATTTCCGGGATAGAAAGAGGCATGCATGGGAAAGACCAAGATGATCGGCGCGTTTGCGGTCGTATTGGCGCTCGCGCTCGCGGCGTCGCTCGCCGGATGCGGCGGCGCGGCGGGCTCGGCGTCGTCATCACCTGCGGAGAGCGGCTCGCAGCCGGCGCAGGAATCGAGCACCATGAGCGCATCGGGCTCCGCCGCGCAGTCCCAGGGCATCGACTACCTGGCGCTCGTGAACAAGCTGAACCCGCTTCCCGAGGGCTGGGAGGACGCGCTCGAGACCGTCCATTTCACCAACTCGGTCGGCGACGACGTCGAGGTCGAGAAGAAGGCTTACGACGCCTACCTTGAGCTGAAGGCCGACCTCGAGAAGGAGGGCGTCTACGTCGACCTCGATTCCGCGAGGCGCAGCGTGGCCGACCAGGAGCGCATCATGAAGGAGTTCACCGAGGAGTACGGCGCCGACTACGCCAAGAAGACGGTGGCGCAGCCCGGCTACTCCGAGCACCACACGGGCCTCGCGCTCGACCTGTACCTCATCGTCGACGGCAAGGACGTCGTCGAAAACGAGGACATGATGGAATACCCCGAGATCTGGGAGAAGATCCACGCGAAGCTGGCGGGGCACAGCTTCATCCTGCGCTACCTCGACGGCGACGAGCACATCACGGGCTACGGCTACGAGCCCTGGCACATCCGCTACATCGACGATGCCGCCATCGCCGAGGAGATCATGGGCGAGGGCATCACCTTCGAGGAGTACAAGGCCGGCAAGGTCTACCCGGAGGTCTCCTACGACTACGGCGACTCGAAGCTGTACACCCGGGCGGAGCTGGAAGAGGCGGCCATCCAGGTGAAGTGCGACTTCGCCGCATGGGAGGGCTGCGAGCTGCACAACCTTCGCTACGCGGGCGACGGGTGCAACACGCCCGAGAACGTGAAGTGGCTCAACGAGATCGACGAGGGCGCGGGATATGTGCAGGCCGTCGAGCTCATCGGCGACTTCCACTCGCCCGTGACGGAGGACCACCCGAGCGCATGGGCGCTCGACACCGAGTACACCGACTACCAGTGGTGGCTCGGCCGCACCGAGGACGGCGGCTGGCAGCTCGTGAGCAGCGGGTACTAAGGCATGACGACCTTCCTCATAGGGCTGGCGCTGCTCGTGGCGGGCGGCGCGGTGTACGGACGCGTGTGCGAGCGCGTGATGAAACCCACTGACGACCCGACGCCGGCCACGGTGCAGTCCGACGGCGTCGACTTCGTGCCGATGAAGAAGTGGCGCAACAGCCTGATCGAGCTCCTGAACATCGCGGGCACGGGGCCGATCCTCGGGCCAATCCAGGGAGCGCTCTTCGGGCCGGTCGCCTTCATCACCATCCCCGTGGGATGCGTGATCGCGGGCGCGTTCCACGACTACATGGTGGGCATGATATCGATCCGCAACCGGGGCGGGCAGGTGCCCGAGCTCGTGAGGCTGTTCCTCGGGCGGGGCGTCTACTACGTGTACGCCGTGTTCGTGTGCCTGCTGCTCCTGCTCATCGGCGTCGTGTTCGTGTACACCCCCGGCGACATATTCGTGAACCAGGTCCTGCACCAGGAGAGCACGCTGGCGAACCCGGTTCTCTGGGGCGTGTACGCCGCCATCTTCGGGTACTACGTCGTGGCGGCCCTGTTCCCCATCGACAAGATCATCGGGCGCGTGTACCCGGTGTTCGGGGCGATCCTGCTCGTCTCGGCGGTGGGCGTGTTCGCGGGGCTCTTCCTGAACGGCTACCCGCTGCCCGAGCTCTGGGACGCCGATCCCGGCAACACGTTGGCCGGCGACTTCGTGCCCATCTTCTTCGTCACGGTGACGTGCGGCATCCTTTCGGGCTTCCACTCCACGCAGGCGACCATCGTGTCGCGCACGGTGGTCGACGAGCGCGAGGGCCGCACCACCTTCTACGACATGATGGTCGCCGAGGGCTTCATCGCCATGACGTGGGCGGCCGCCTACGCCGTGGCGGGGCTGCTCGCGGCGGCATACGTCGCGCTCGTGACTAGCGCGGTGCGCAAGGCCGGCGGGCGCGGGACGGATTAGCCGATCGCTGCTTGTATAATCGGCGAAGGGCGCCGGCAAGGCGGCGCGGATGGAAAGGGCGGGCGCAGGTTGGTGGGCCAACCGGCTCCGAAAGGACGGCAGGTGGGGATCATGGGGAGAGCGAAGGCAAGGCGGCTGGCGGCAAGCGTCGTCGCGGCGGCGTTGTTCGCGCTGGCGCTCTGAGGGTGCTCGGGTCAAGGCTCTGAGGTAAAGGGCCAGGCACCGCAAGAGCAGGCGTCGCATGCGGACGCGTACTATGAGAGGCTCGAGAGCTGCGCGAGCCAGATCCGCGAGATAACCGACTTCGAGCCCGAGGCCGTCCTGGTGCTGGGCACCGGGCTCGGCGGCTACGTGGACGGCCTCGACGTCGTGGCGACGATCCCCTACGCGGACATCGAGGGGTGGCCGGAGTCCACGGCGCCCGAGCACGCGGGCAACCTGGTCCTCGCGGAGTACCGCGGCCACAGGCTCGCCGTCATGCAGGGGCGGCTGCACTACTACGAGGGGTACTCGATGGAGGAGGTCGTCTTGCCGATCCGGGTCCTGCGCATGCTCGGCGCGGACGCGGCGGTCCTGACCAACGCGACCGGCTCGCTGAACCCCGACTTCAAGGTGGGCGAGTTCGTCTGCGTCGAGGACCAGATATCGTCGTTCATCCCCTCGCCCCTGATCGGCGGGAACATCGGCGAGCTGGGCGAGCGCTTCGTCGGCATGGAGGGCGCCTTCGACGAGGAGATGCGCTCCGCGGCGCTTAAGGCCGGGGAGGAGAACGGCATACCCGTGCACAGCGGCGTGTACCTGCAGGTGACGGGGCCTCAGTACGAGACGCCCGCCGAGATCAGGATGTACCGCTCGCTCGGCGCCGACACCATCGCGATGAGCATGGCCGACGAGGTCCTCGCGGCAAGGCACATGGGCATGAGGGTATGCGCCATCAACTGCGTCTCGAACATGGCGGCCGGCATGGAGGACGGGGGCTTCACCGAGGAGTCCATCGAGGAGAGCATGGGCGGCGCCGCGCAGGACCTCAAGGTCCTGGTCGACGCCCTGCTCGACACGCTCTGACGAAGCCGGGGCGCGACTCGGTTTTAGGCGTCCAGGTCGCCGCCGAAGCCCTCGAGCGAGCCGATGGCGATACGGCAGCCAGGCTGAACGTGCTGCATTATGAACTTCATGATGTCCTCGGGCACCGCCACGCAGCCGCCCGTGTAGGGGCGGTTCACGCGGAAGCTGTGCAGGAAGAAGCCGAAGCCCTTGCGCACCTCGCACTCGGAGTTGTAGCCCATGTTCAGCACGTAGCGGTACGCGTAGTCGAACTCCGCGATGTGCTCGCACTCGTTCGCGTCGAGGTCGGGCAGGTCGCGCGTGGTGACGAGCTCGTTGAAATGCATGCCCTCGCGCGCGTCGCCCGACCAGTAGTAGGTGTCGTCGACCTGCGTGTAGTCCATCGCGCAGCCGGGGTCCGCCGCCAGGCCGAACGCCTTGTCTATCGTGAAGGTGCCGACAGGGGTGAAGGCATCCTCGATATTGGCGTCGCCGAGGCCGTCGCGCCCGATGAAGCCCGGCGCGGCGATCACCTGCTTCCAGGCGCCGTCGTCCCTCTCGTGCATTGTGACGTAGGCGGTCGTCTTGCCCACGCCCGCCACCACGATGAGCTGCTCGGCGTCCTTCGCGGAGTCGAGCGCGGTCACCCACGTGGGCGATTCGCGCACTTCCTGGCGGGTGAAGTAGAGCCCGCCGCCTGCTTCGCTTCCCGAGCTGCTTGATACCGAGCTGTCATGCCCCTGCGAGCACCCGGCGAGCGCCGCTGCGATCGCCGTCCCCGCTGCGGCCACGAAGCCGCGCCTCGTCATGCGTTCCACGGATCCTCCTTCTGTTTCTTCCGTACGAATCTTATACGCAGGCGCGCCGGATCCGTCCCGGGAGGCACGGGACGGATCGGCCATCCGACGCGTAAAAGACGGTGCAGGCTTGAATGTATGGCAAATGGCAGCGAGAGGGGCTGGAATGGACGAGCTCATGGCGAACGACCCCGCGAGGGACGACATGCTGGTGCTGGTGGACGGGCTGGACCGCGAGACCGGCACGGAGACGAAGTTGCAGGTTCACGTGGAGGGGCTGCTCCACCGGGCGTTCTCGGTTGTGCTGGTGCGCGGCGGGGAGGGCGGCCCCGAGCTGCTGCTCGCCAAGCGCTCTATGCGCAAGTACCACTCGGGCGGGCTCTGGGCGAACTCGGTCTGCTCCCACCCGCGCGCGGGCGAGAGGCTGATGGACGCCGCATGCCGGCGCGTGCGCGAGGAGCTGCGCTGCGGTGCCGTCGACCTGCGCGAGATCGCCGCGTTCGCCTACCGCGCCGAGTTCGACAACGGGCTCTGCGAGTTCGAATACGACCACGTGCTGGTCGGCCGCTGCGATGGCGAGCCCGACCCCGATCCGGCCGAGGCGAGCGAGGTGCGCTGGGCGGGGTTCGATGAGCTGGCGCCCGAGCTCGTAGAACGCCCCGAGGAGTTCGCCGCCTGGGCGCCTATGGTGCTGACCATGGCGATGGCGTCATGCGGGTGAGCTGCGATGCTCCCTGAAACGCGGGGCCTGTCAACGGGTCCGCGACACTGAACACTTCCGAGGCCGTTCGTTCCGAGCGGCCTTTCCCTATTTGTGGGCACTGGATTGTTCTCCTGGGAGCCTATGAGTTTTATGGCTTGCCGGGGCGATATCTACCTGGACGAATCCTCACATACCGCGATGTGCCTGCAGAACGACGCGTCGGCGGACATGCTGGGCGAGTTCTCGATCGCCGAGACCGGCGACATCGACGGAGAGCCCGGCGACCAGACCGGCTGGGAGTCGAGCGTGCACGGGTACTACGAGGCCTGGGATGGCATATTGCACTATCTGGGCGGCGCTGACAGCGGCGAGGTCTCGCCTGCGGCGCCTTCCGGCGGGTCCTCCTCCGGCAACCTCCCCATGCCGCGCTACCGCGTGGCCGCGATGATCGATGGCGAGAAAACGTGGCTGGACTGGATGGTGGGGCTCTACTGCACCGACGGGTGCGGAGACACTGAGGTGTATCGTTTTCTCGGACACGGCGAACTCAGGTCAGAAGAATAATTCTTTTATAAACTGATCAATGTTCACATCTGTTCGATTGGAGGACCATCATGGCCAACAGGTACACCGACGAGTACAGGCGCGAGGCCGTCGACTACGTGCTCGCCAGCGGCAAGACAATCAAGGACTGCGCTAGTGAGCTCGGCCTCAACGACAAGACGCTCTCCAGCTGGGTGTCCAACTTCAAGAAGGAAGGGCGCACCGGCACCGGCATGACGGCCGACGAGAAGGAGCTCGCCGAGGCCAACAAGCGCATCCGCGAGCTCGAGATGGAAAACGCCTTCCTAGACGATATGTTCATCAGCTCCGGACCAGGACGGTCATCCGGGTAGGATCGAGGCGAACTCCTCCCGCTCGGTGGCTTATCCTTGCGTCAGGGAAAACGGCCGGCAAGGTCACGGCGAGAGGAGCCACGAT
>JAFUCC010000051.1 GCA_017459925.1 Eggerthellaceae bacterium | reverse complement strand
TGAAGTTCATGCTCAACGGCGCGCTCACGCTTGGCACGATGGACGGCGCGAACGTGGAGATCGCCGAGCAAGTCGGCCCCGACAACATCTTCATCTTCGGCGCTACAGTCGAGGACCTCGTCCGCATTTACGGCGAGCATTCGTACAATGCCGGAGCCATCATCGACGGCAACCCGAGGCTTTCCCGCGTGCTCGAGCATTTGATCGACGGCAGCTTGCCTACGTACGACGGAAGGCGTTTCGAAGATCTGTACTATTCGCTTCGCAACGACGACCAGTACTACGTGATGCTCGATTTCGGACCGTATGACGAGCGTTTCGCCGATGTCATGAAGGCATATGCTGACCGCGATCGTTGGCTGAAGAGCGCCGTCATCAACACGGCCAAGGCCGGCTTCTTCAGCTCGGACCGCTCGATTCAGGACTACAACGAGCAAATCTGGCATCTGTAAAGCGTCTGCAAGCGCATTTTCATGGCTGGAATCGACGAGCTCAAATGGTGCATTTCGCATGACCCCTGCAGGGTGGGGGACCGCCTGCCTTTGGGTGCGGTTCCCATAGGGGCTTCCGTGCAGGTTTCGTTACGGGCTAACGGCCTTGCGAGGACTCTCGTCGATTCGGTTGACGTTCATATCGCAGAGCACGACGAGGTGCGCTGCGAGCGCATAGAAGTTCATAACGGACGCTTTAACGCCTCTCTCGAGCTTCTCAGCGAAGCGCATGTTGCGTGGTATTGCTTCGAGATTTCGTGCGCTGACGAAACGACGCTTTGGTACGTGCCGAAGCAAGACGGCCGATCGACGTCCGGCGAGCTCGTCGATGAAAAGCCCGATGTGACAAGCTGGTTTCAGATAAGCGTGTTCGCGCCCGGCTTCGAAACGCCCGAATGGTTTTCCGGCGCTGTGATGTATCAGGCATTTCCCGATAGGTTTGCGCGGGGATCAGGCGGAGTGCGTGCAGAAGGCGTTCGCTACCATGAGGATATGGGGCGCCCTGTTCATCTGCGTAACTCATGGGATGAGGGAATCGGTTGGGAAGAGGGGCGGCCCTACGATCCAGTCGATTTCTTTGGCGGAACGCTCGAGGGCGTACGGCAGAAACTCGGCTACCTCGCTTCGCTCGGCGTCGAGGTGCTGTATCTAAATCCGGTATTCGAGGCCCGATCGAACCATCGCTACGATACCGCTGATTACGAACGCATCGATCCGCTCCTCGGCACGAACGAAGAATTCGAAGCGCTTGTGCATGAAGCCCGGGAAAAGGGCATTGCGATCGTGCTCGATGCGGTGCTTTCGCACACTGGAGACGATAGCCGGTATTTCAACGCAAAGGGCGCATATGCCGAACCTGGTGCCGCCCAAAGCGAATCGTCGGCTTACCATAGCTGGTACGATTTCACGCCTCAGCAGGACGGGGCGCCCTATCGCTGTTGGTGGGGCGATCCGTCCCTTCCTGAAGTGGACGAGCGCAACCACTCATGGCAGCATTACGTCCTGGGAACCATCTTGCCCATGTGGATTCAGTCTGGCGCGAAGGGTTACCGGTTCGACGTGGCCGACGAAATACCAGACGAGGTATTGCGCTATATTCGCGAAGCCGTGAAGGGCGCCGACCCTGAGGCGGTCCTCATCGGAGAAGTCTGGGAAGACGCAACGACGAAGGTCAGCTATGGCGAGGAGCGCACGTACGCGTTGGGTGATTCCCTCGATTCAGTCATGAATTATCCGCTGCGGGATGCCTTGCTGAGGTTCGCGCTTGGCATTATTGACGCGTATCAGCTTGCCACGTTCTTGAAACTACAAGCTTCTAATTACCCACCTGAACTATATCGATGCCTCATGAACCTCGTCTCGTCGCACGATGTCGAACGCATTCGGTCGGTTCTCTCAGCTGGTAAAGAGCTGCGTCATCTCAGGCGAGAAGACCAGTATGCTACCGTTAAGGCAATCACGCCTGAACAGGATGCTCACGGCGCTCAGCTGCAGAAGATGGTCGCCGGCCTTCAATTCGCGCTGCCAGGAAGCCCCTGCATCTACTACGGTGATGAGCGCGGGCTGCATGGCGGAAGCGACCCATTCTGCCGCGGAACGTTTCCATGGAGCAGCTACGCGCGTGCGCAGCGCCCTGATTGCGGGGAAGACCTTACCGATTGCTATCGGCGACTCGGCGCTATGAGGAAGAAGTCGAAGCCGCTTCGCTATGGCACCATGAGCTGCATGGCGATTAACGAGGATGCCCTCTGCGTGGTGCGTGCTTACGAGGAGTCGGACGAAGTGTCTCTAACGGCGACGAACCGGTCTTCCAAGCCAGCGACGCTGACCGTCGACCTGCTCTCACGAGATCTCGCATTGCCTGAATTCGCATGCAAGGTCGCACGTGAGACAAACCGCTTCTCAGCGAACGAGGACGGGATCGTCAGACTTGAAGTCGGTGCAATGTGCACGCGCACCGTTACGCTGTAACGTAACGCCTTATGCATGACCTATAATTAAGCTGACTAAACACAGGGGGTTTTGCGTGAGCGATACAGCGAACTTCACGAACATGCGCGCTCTCATGACCGGGTTGGCCAAGGCCATGAATCTTGTCAATCCAGAAATCGAGCACCATCACGAGCAGACGGCATACCTGTCGCTGTTCATTGCACGCCATATGGGCCTTCCCGAAGAAGACGTCATCCTTACGCTGTATTCCGCCCTCCTACATGACATCGGGTCGATCATCGTTGATGAACCGCAGACGGTAACCGAGGTCGAGCAAAACGCACTTGAACTGTCCCTTACCGGCGCACGCATGCTCGAAGACATCCCAGGTTGCGAGGAGATTGCAGAGGTCGTCAGGTACAGTCAATGCAGCTGGGTCGACACCGTCCATTGCGCTGTCGAGGAAGGGGAGACATGCGAGCGCTACGGGCGCATCGCTTCTATCGTGCACCTTTCGGATACGGTGTCGTTGCTCCTCGATCCTGAAGAGCGCGTGCTCAACCAGGCCAACCGGATCACCGGCATTGCGAAGTATTGCTCGGGAACGCAGTTCAGCCCGGAGGCGGTCGATGCTTTCATCGACATCGCCCAGACTGAGTACGTGTGGATGGACCTCATGCACAACCCCATGTTCCTGACGTACTTCACCGGTGAGATCGCACCGGTTTCCTTGGAAGATGCCATATGGCCGACGCTGTTCATGTCACGCATCATCGACTACCGCAGCGCCTTTACCGCCATGCACTCCGCTGGCGTTGCAGCATCGGCAACAGAGCTCGCGCGATTGGCTGGCATGCCCGAAGAAGACGTTTTGCAGATGAGGATTGCCGGTTACCTCCACGACGTCGGCAAGCTCGCCGTTCCACGTTCGATTCTGGAAAAGCCCGGCAAGCTCACGACCGAAGAGTTCAATATTGTCAAGGAACACCCGTATTACACGTCGCTCGTTCTTCTGGGCATCGACGGATTCGAAAAGATCGGCCATTGGGCGGCCAACCATCACGAGAAGTTAGAGGGAAACGGATACCCCTTCCACTATCCGGGTGATGCGCTCGACGCGGGCGATCGCATCATGGCCGTCGCCGACGTGTTCTCGGCAATCACCGAAGAGCGACCATATCGCAAAGGCATGCCACGCGAAAAAGCTCTTGGCATATTGCGGGAAGACGTCGAGAGCAAGGCGCTCTGCGGAGACATCGTCTCGCTTCTCGCTGAGAATTACGAGCGAGTTGATGCTGCCCGCGACGAAGCAAGCCGCAAAGCTGGAAAACGTTATTTCGAATCATTTGGAAACGCGAAGTAAGCCATGTCCGACGTCACGAAATCAGCGCCAACCCTCCGATTCGAGATAACGCTTACCGTGCGCGATTTCGTAATCTTGGCCGTTGGCTTTGGATGCCTTATCGGCTTTGCCCGCATGACGTCGCTCGGCTTCATAGGCTACTTGAACGGCTCGGTGGTGTCTTCAGGCGATGAATGGTACGGTTTACGTGCTCTCGTCGGCTTGGCCACGTTGGCGCTTCTCGCCTTGAACGGCTGGTTTTCGAGGTTCAAGGTAGGCTTGTCAGCCGTTGTAGGCGCAACCGTGGTCGCTGTTGCGAGCGCCATTCTCTTCGCAGTGGATTCCTCTGTCATGCTCGGACCGCTCATCGCCGTGCTTGTCGGCGTCTCAACATCAGCGCTCATGTACGTTTGGCTTTTGCTACTCAGCTCATATGGAAAAGCCGATCTTATTGCTGTTTCGGTCGTCGGGCTGGTCATAAGCGGCGGCATCGTCATGGGCGTTCCCCTCATTGACGACGCTGTTGCGCTTATCGTGTCCGTTGCTGCGGCGTTTTGCGCGGGGTTCTGCGCCCTGCTGAGCGATCATACGCTTGAAAGCTGCATGCCTGATGGTAGGCTTTCTTGTGAACAGGCGGCTGAGATTCCCTGGTTCTCGATTGTCGCGCTTGCTGCATCGGGCTTCGTCGCGACGGTGGTGTACGGAATCTCCGAACATCTTACGGGCTTGTATGACTGGCAGCCGAACTACATCGTTTTCGGCGTAGCTGCAGTGTCTGCAATCGTCGCCACATTCGGCATGTTGCTGACGCTCGACACCTGGAAAGACGCCATTTGGTCGCCCCAGATGCTCATCGTCGTCCTCGCCTTGGCGCTCTCGTGCTTCTCGCTGCGCGAGACTATGCAGGGCGCTGTCGGCTTCATGTTGGCTTCGGTGTTCTGCGCCCATTTCCTGCACTGGGTCGTGTTCCCTGCGATGCTGGCCGAATCAAGGGTGCCGAGGGCGTTTCTTGCTGGCATATTGCTTATCCTCGTTAATGGATCGCTCGGAACGATGGTTGGGGACATGTTGGGCTCCATCCTTCCTCATAGCATGCAGAACCTCGGAGGTGTAGCTGGACTCTCGGTAATAGTCCTCGTGGCAATTCTCGTGGCGGCTCGAGGGGCGCTCCACGTTCTCGTTCCTGAGCAATCGCCATCAGATCAGGCAGCATCACCTGGAATCACTACGCTTGAATCCCGTATCGAAGCCTATGCGGAAGAATACGGCTTGACCCCACGCGAATCCGAAGTAGCCTTGCTCACGGCTCAAGGGTTCTCATGTGCATACATTGCCGAAAAGCTCGTAGTTTCGAACAGCACGGTGCGATTCCACCAGCAAAACCTTTACCGAAAGGTCGACGTGCATTCGCGCAATGAGTTCATTGAACGGACGACCGGCGGAGAATGAGCTTTAACCGTTTGCCAAATTCTTTTACTCGCGTAATAAATCAAACAACTCGCTGAACAGGTGGTTTGCGAAAACTATCAATTTTCGCAGTTACCTGGTTGTACCAACTTGCATACCTTCGCATGCTGAGGGAGGTATGCAATGATTGGAATCTCGAAGTTGTATTGCGGTGCTGTCGAGCCTTCGGACGTGCTGCGGTACAAACGCCGTTCAAAGGAGCTACCGAGCGGGCTTCTGCAATTCTCGAAAGACAAGAAACCCGTCGTCGTGTGGAACTGCACCCGTACGTGCAACCTGAAATGCCGCCACTGCTATGCGGGTTCTGACGCGCAACGATACGACGAGTTAACCACCGACGAAGCCAAGGCCATGATCGACGATCTTGCCGCATTTGGATCGCCTGTGCTCTTGTTCAGCGGTGGAGAGCCGTGCGTACGCGAAGACCTTCTCGAGCTCATGCACTACGCAAAGAAAGCCGGCATGCGCGTTGTCATCTCGACGAACGGAACGCTTATTACGCCTGAACTCGCACGGCAGTTTGCGGAAGTCGGCCTTTCCTATGTCGGCATATCGCTTGATGGGGGAATGGAAACCCACGATGAGTTCCGCGGCATGCGAGGAGCCTTCAACCGCGCCATGGAAGGCGTTTCCAATGCAAAGGCAGCCGGTATCAAAGTGGGCTTGCGCTTCACGATCAACAAGTTGAATTTCCGGGAAATCGATGAAGTGTTCAACATCATGCGCGAACACGACGTGAACCGCGCCTGCTTCTACCACCTGGTGTACACGGGCCGCGGCTCCGACATGATGGACCTTGACCTCAGCCACGAACAAACGCGCGCCGTCGTGCGCCATCTCATGGACCGCACACGCGAGATGTTCGACGATGGGCTGACGCCCGAGATACTTACCGTCGATAACCACGCCGACGCTCCGTTCATATACATGGAGCTTATGAAAGAAGATCCTGAACGTGCTGCAAAGGTCATGCAACTTCTTCAGTGGAACCAGGGAAATTCTACTGGAAACGGAATTTCGTGCATCAGCTGGGACGGCGAAGTGCACGCCGACCAGTTCTGGCGTCATTTCAGCTTCGGCAACGTGAAGGACCGTCCGTTCTCGGAAATCTGGACCGATGTCAGCCGCACGACCGAAGCAAGCGAGCTCATGTACCGGCTGAAGGACAAACGGCCGCACCTTAAGGGTCGCTGCGCTGAATGCCGTTTCCTCGACATATGCGGCGGTAACTTCCGCGTGCGAGCCGAAGCAGCAACGGGCGACTTGTGGGCGCCTGATCCGGCGTGCTACCTCACTGACGAGGAAATAGCCCGGACGCCCGACGACCCTGCACCGGTGCTCGAACGCCCGATTTTTGATTAAGGGGCGCGTATGCACGAACACAATACGAGCGGGAATCTTGTAGGGCATCATTCGGGTCATCCGGCAGGGCATCCTGTTGGGCATCCGGGAGGAACGCCTCAAGGTCGCAGGTCCTACAGGCCGGGTGCCGGAGCAGCTGCAAAGGCTTTCGAGGAGCGCACGGGCATAAAGCCCCCGCGCATCATCGCCTGGGAGATAACGCGTAGCTGCAACCTGGCCTGCGCACATTGCCGTGCGTCTGCGCATTGCGAGCCGTATCCCGGAGAGCTTTCGCTTGAAGAATGCATGCGGCTCATGGACGACATCGCCAACATCACCGACCCGATCCTCATCCTCACGGGCGGCGAGCCGCTCATGCGCGATGACATTTGGGACATCATCGATTACGCTCATGAAAAGGGACTTCACCCCGTCATCGGCACAAACGGCACGCTCATCGACGACGAGTGCGCACGCAAGATTGCCGAACATGGCATTCCACGCGTTTCGGTGTCGCTCGATTTCCCAACCGCAGAAGGACAGGATGCATTCCGCGGAAAAGACGGTGCGTTCGAGGAAACGCTCGAAGGCATGCGAAACCTTCGCGCCCATGGTGTCGAAGTGCAGGTGAACACCACCATCACCAAGATGAACAACGAACTCGTGGACGCAATGCACGATCTTGCAATCGCCGAGGATGCATCGGCATTTCACCCGTTCTTGCTCGTGCCGACGGGAAGGGGAGAGGACCTTGTCGATGTCGAGCTCACACCTGACGAGTACGAGGAAGTCCTGACATGGGCATACCACTGCCAGAAGGAAAGCCCCTTGCATTTCAAGCCCACTGATGCCCCGCAGTACTACCGCATAATTAGGCAGCTTTCCGCCGAGGAAGGCCGCGAGGTGAATCGTGAAACCTATGGCATGGAGGCCATGACGCGCGGGTGCCTTGGAGGCATCACCTTTGCGTTTATCAGCCACGTGGGCGACGTGCAACCATGCGGGTACTTTGACATGCAACTCGGCAATGTGAAGGAAACCCCGTTTTCCAAGATTTGGGAGACCTCGCCGGTTTTCGACGATTTGCGCCATTACGACCGCCTGAAAGGCAAATGCGGCGCTTGCGAGTACAAAGGCGTATGCGGAGGCTGTCGCGCGCGGGCGCTCGCCGCAACGGGCAACTACCTTGCGGAAGAGCCGTATTGCGCCTATGTTCCGTTCGCAATCGCCAAGCAACGCGTGCTCGACGAGATACAGGGCGGTTTTCCCATCGACCATGATCCGTACGGGGTTCTATCCGAGCGACTGAAGGTGCCGCGCAAGACAATCCTCTCATGTGTCGAAACGCTACGCAAAGATGGTTCGATCAGGCACATATGCGCATCGCTCAATTCGCGTAAGCTCGGCGCGGTTTCGACCTTGTGCGGCCTTGCGATAGCGGGGACGCAAGACGATATAGATCGAGCCGCAGCCATTGTGAGCTCGTATCCCGAGGTGACGCACAATTACCAACGGGATGCCGAGTATAGCGTTTGGTTCACGCCAATCGCAGCTTCACCCGAGCGACTCGAAACCATGCTTCATGAGATCAAAGAGCGCACTGGTTGCGATGGCTTTCTTAACTTGCCCGTTACGCGCATGCACAAGATACGCGTCGACTTCGGCAACCATAAGAAGGACTGTAAACGTTCAGAGGCGACGCACGGCAAGCCATTCAGCTCTGAAAACCCATTCGATGTCGCATTCATCAGGTGGGCGCAATCCGACCAGACTGGGGAATTTCCCTTCGAAGACGCCGCGCGGGCAATTGGAAACGCCATCTGCGATGCGTCAATCACGGAGAGCGATGTCATCAACCGATTCCACGAGCTCAAATCGCAAGGCGTCATCCGCAGGTTCGGCGCGTTCGTGCAACACCGCAAGCTCGGATACGAGTTTAACGGCATGACCGTATGGAACGTGCCTGAAGAGCGTTCTGATGAAATTGGCCAAGCGTTTTCCTGCCTGAGTTACGTTTCGCATTGTTACAGCCGCGAGCAGGCGGAATCATGGCCGTATAACCTTTACGCGATGGTTCATGCAAAATCGCAAGAAGAGCTCGATGCATACGTAAACGAGATGCGGGAATTAATCGGTTTCGAGCCTCGCGTGCTCGTATCGACGAAGGAGTTCAAGAAGAGCTTGCCGGTGTTCTTCGGCGGACCCCTCTAAGGAGGAATTGACCATGGTCAAGAAACAGACGCTTCTCGCAATCGCCGGGTTCTTCTGGCTCATCGCGGGCGTTAACGTTGTGATCGTCGGCGTGCAGGCATACTTAGAGACAGCGCCCGATCCGCTTCTGCTTGCTTTGCTCATCGTGGGAACCGTGGCGATATTCGCAGTGTTCTTCTTCCGCATCTTCAAACCGTACTCTGCCAAACACGCCAAGCGCATTGACGATATGCCCGGCGAGAAAGCATCCGTTGTGAACGTCATGGACAAGAAGGGCTACATCATGATCGTCTTCATGATAGCCCTCGGTGCGGGCTTGCGATTAAGCGGCCTTGTCCCTAGTTGGTTCATCGCTTTCTTTTACGTCGGCCTCGGCTCTGCGCTCGCGCTCACCGGCGTCTTGTTCCTCATCGACTGGAGGAAACGAGCGTAACGAGACGCGAATAACAAAGTGTATAGATTCATGGGTTCATAAATGAAGTAAAATAGCGTGTAATCGCAGTTCGGGGCGTAAATTGTCCTTTAAAAGAAAGCAGAATTGTCCATGAACTCTAAAGCCAAACGCCGCATGGCCGTCGTGACGGGAATCATTGTCATCGTGCTCATCTTGGTGCTTGCCATCGTGGGTGGCAACACCGCTGCGCGCACCGTTTCAGTTGCCGAAGCGCTCGAGATTCAAGACGATGCGAAGATACAGGTGACGGGAAACGTCGCCGAGAACTCGTTTGAAATCGACGGCGATGTGCTGACGTTCAAGATTTACGACACCGAAGCGGATCCGGCGGGCACTAACCTGCTCGACGTGCGCTATGATGGCGGCGTTTCTGCCACGTTCGGAAACGACGTCACTGCCATCTGCACGGGCAAGAAGACAGCCGACGGCGTCTTGAACTGTTCCGAGCTCGTGACGAAGTGTCCCTCGAAGTACGAGAACGCTGAAGGCTCGCTTTCCATTTCCGACCTGCTCGGCTATGGCGAATCTGTACTTGACAAACCCGTCAAAGTCTCTGGCGTTATGAAGGCGGGTACGCTTGCTGGCGTCGACGCTTCCGAGCGTTTCGTCATTATCGATAACGAAACAAATGACAAGCTGCACGTCGTATACGAAGGCGCGCTTTCCGATGACACAGCCGAGGGCTCATCTGTCGTGCTAACTGGCTCTATTGGCAAATCGGGCTTGTTCACGGCCACCAATGTGGCTTTGGAGGGCTAGCAGATGGCGACGTCCGGCTTTGCGTTCCTCATCGTCGCGTTTGCTGCGGCGCTTGCTGCGTTCATCCTTTTGCTTGTCGGGCACTTCTCCGGAAGCAGCATTGCAAACCGCATCGGCAGGGGCATGGTGTTCGTAACGGCGTTGTCGCTGTTCATCTGCTGCGTCATCCTCGTCGCATGCTTCATGAGCGGCGATGTATCGATCCTGTACGTGCTGGAGGAGCGGTCGCTTTCCACTGACAGCTTGGCATGGCTGTACAAGCTGTCCGGCCTTTGGGCGGGGCGTTCTGGTTCGCTCATGTTCTGGGCGTTCCTCATCGCGCTGTTCAACGCAATCATCCTCGGGCGTTCGTATTTCGATTCTCGGGATTCTTCCGCAAATGCAAGCGATGTCAACCGCGCTTACCGACTCGATAACGTCGCCATGCTCGTTGTGTCGGCTGTCGTTGCCGTGTTCTGCGGGCTGCTGCTGTTCTCAGACGGGAATATGCCTTTCACGCCGACGCCAGATCGATATTTCGACGTGAATGGCGAGCTTTCCGCCGCCGCTTCGGTCATGTCGATGAACAGCCTGCTCGAGCATTGGGCCATGGCCATTCACCCGCCCATGCTCTTCATCGGTTATGCGGGACTCACCGCGCCGTTCGCGTACGCCATGGCGGCGCTCATCATGAATGATTCGACGAAGCTGTGGGTCGAACGCGTAACGCGCTTCGTCCTGGCAAGCTGGCTGTTCCTGGGTGCAGGCATCGGCCTTGGAGCCGTGTGGGCCTACGTGGTGCTTGGTTGGGGCGGCTACTGGGGCTGGGACCCAGTCGAGAATGCCAGCCTGCTGTCCTGGCTCATTTGCGTAGCACTCGTGCATACGCTCACGGTGTACCGACAGCGCGGAGCCTTCAAGCGCTGGGCCATCATGTGCGCGTGCCTCGCTTTCACGTTCGTTATCGTTGCCACGTTCATCACGCGCTCGGGCATCGTCGAGTCAGTTCATGCGTTCTCGGGCGATCCGGTTTCGCTTGCGCTGTTCGGCGGACTCATCGTCGCCTCCATCATCGTGCCGCTCATCGGCATCGTTTTGCGCTGGAAATCTTTCGGACCCGACACTGAGGGAGCCGATGATATCGAGAACATGTTCTCGAAGGACGGCGCTTACTACTTCAACAACGTAATCATGATCGTGTTCACACTGCTGCTCACGTACATGACGGTGAGCTCAGCGCTTCCCAAGTGGCTACCATTTGGCGGAGATTCCCTCGGAACCACTGCTTACGAAGCCATTGCGCGCCCGCTGGGCATCATCTACCTGCTCATCCTCGCGGTGTGCCCGCTGCTCGCTTGGGGCAAAACCGACCCGAAGAAGTTCTTGAAGCAAGCGCGGATCCCGGCCATTTGCGCTGTCGTCCTCTTCGCGTTCTTGGCGTTCTGGTGGGCAACCGAGCTCGTTCCCGTGTACGACGCCATGCTTGCGAAAGGAAATTCGAACTCCCAGACATTGCTCGAAGCGGGTCCGTCATGGTACTACAACGCGCTATCGCTCGTCGGTTTGCTCGTTGCCAGCCTGCTGTTCTTCAACGCCGCGTTCGTGTTCGTACGCAATATCCGCATGCCCCATAAGCGCGGTGCCGCAATCGGTGGATCGTTCGCGCACGTCGCCATGGCTGTTATCCTCATAGGCCTCATCGGCTCGAACATGTACGTGTACGAGGAATCGGGCTATATGGCCTTCGACGAGGAGGCGAACACGGCCGAGCCGTTTTCCGTGAACGAGTACCGGCTTGAATTCGTAAGCGAATCGGTCACCGACAACGTCGAGGCGAACAACACGGCGCTTTACGACGTCGTGTTCGACGTGTACAAGAACGACGCTTACGTCGGCCAAGTGAAGCCGTCCATCCAACTCGACGTCATGACGCAGCAGCAGAAAATCAACGCCGGTGTGATCAGCTTCCCCGAAGAGGACTTGTTCGTCGTGTACCGTGGCGTGAACGCAAACGGCGATTTCTCGCTTGACGTGCGCGTGAACCAGTTCATCTTGTTCGTGTGGATTGGCTTCGGCATGCTGATGATCGGCACGCTGTGCGCGCTCGTCATGCCCCGCAAGCGCAAGAATGAGTCGCAGGACGTTCCTGGTACTCATTTTCGTGAAAATGAGTACCAGGAACGTCCTGCGACTCATTCGGGGGAGCAGGCATGAACTCCATCGAGGTAAAGCACCTCACAAAGGCCTTTGGAACGCGCAAGGCCGTCGATGACGTGTCGTTCGATTTGCCGGAGGGCGCGTTCCTTTCCATCTTCGGCCCCAACGGGGCGGGGAAGACCACGCTGCTGCGCGTTTTGTCGACGCTTGCCCGCCCAAGTGGGGGAGAAGCGCTCATCTGCGGAATCGACCTAAAGGAAGACGCCGATAAAGCGAGAGAGCACATCGGCATGATCTCGCATTCCTCGATGCTCTATCCAGACCTTACCGCTGAAGAGAACCTCATGTTGTATGCCGAGCTGTACGGTGTCGAGAAACCTCAAGAGCGGGTTTCGGAGCTGCTCGAGGCAGTGGGCCTGTCTCATCGACGCCTCGATCAGGTACGCACGTTCTCGCGCGGCATGACGCAACGCGTTTCCATAGCACGGGCCCTCGTGCACAACCCTCGCGTCGTATTCCTTGACGAACCGTATTCGGGCCTCGATCCTCATGCGGTCGATATCTTCGACCAGCTCATCGATTCGGTGCGGGAAGATCGCACGTTCGTCATGGTTAGTCATGATCTTTCGAAAGGCTATGACATGTGCACGCATGCGCTCGTCATGGCGCGCGGCCGTGTCGTGACCTTCGCACCTAAAGAAGAACTCGACTTCGAATCATTCTCGCGGCTGTATCGCGAAACCGTTGGCATGGGGGTTGCGTAAGTGAACACCCCGTCGACGTTCAAGCAGTACACGACGCTGTTGCGTAAAGACTTGCGCCAAGAGTTCCGCACACGTGAAATGCTCACGTCAATGGGAATCTACGCACTGCTCGTCATCATCGTGTACGGAGCAGCGCTCGCATTACAAGCCCGCGTCATCGACATCGCGAACATGGGCGGCGGGCTTCTGTGGGTGCTCATCGTGTTCACGTCGCTTCTGGGGCTCGGGAGGTCGTTCGCGCACGAAAAGGAACAAGGTTGCCTTGAGGGCATCTTGCTCGTACCGCTCGACCGCTCGGTAATCTACCTCGCCAAGGCCACGGCGAACGTCCTGTTCATGCTCGCGGTCGAGGTTATCGCCGTGCCGCTGTTCTACTTCTTCTTCATGACCGGAGAGCCGGTTGCTGAAACGCTTCCGTTCATCGTCGCGCCCCTGCTCGTCGGCACCATCGGCATGGCTGGAATCGGCACGATGCTCTCAACCATCACGTTGAACACGCGCTCGAAGGACGTGCTCCTCGCCGTGTTGTTCATCCCGATCATCTACCCGCTGCTGTACGCATGCGTTACTGCGACGACGGCCGCCATCACCGGAACCGAATTCTGGACTGATTTCTTCGTTATGCCGCTCGTGCTCGCAGGCGGGTACGACATCGTCATGCTGCTCGTCTGTTGGGTCCTCTACGATTTCGTCGTTTCTGCCTAGAAAGGAAGGTTCTCATGTCGGTACGGAAAGGTAAGGTACCTGAAGCAGGGCAGTGGCCCGATAAAGTGTTGCCGCCTGCTCTGGCCGTTGGCGCCGTGCTCACGACCGTGGGTTTTCTCATGGCGTTCCTGTACGCCTCGCCGGTGAACGGCGCAGCGCTGAGCACGCCCGAACTCGTCGGCGACATCATGGTCACCAACCAACAGCTCTTAAGCCAGAAGATCTTCTACTTCCACATGCCGGTCGCCATCGTGTCGTTCGTCGCGCTAGCGTTCGCCGCGTATTACGGCATACGCTTCCTCATGACACGCGAGGCGCGTTTCGACACATGCTCGCGAGCGGCTATGGAAATCGCACTGCTGTTCGTCGTGTTCACGATGGTCACGGGCGACCTATGGACACGTTTCGAATGGGGCGTGTGGTGGACATGGGAGCCGCGTCTGACGACCTACCTCATCCTCATGCTCATCGTCATTGCGTACTTCGTCATGCGCAACGCCGTCGATGATCCCGAACGCCGCGCAACGTACGCAGGCGTCATCAGCATCATCGCCCTTGTCGATGTGCCCATTTGCTTTATGATCACGCGCCTCATCCCGTCGAGCATTCACCCGGTCATCACGCGTGAAGGCGGCATGGCGCCCGACATGGCCATGACTGTCGCGCTCATCATGGTGGGCATGATGCTTGTGGCATTTGCGCTGTACCGCCTGCGTTTCCGCCAGCTGCGCTTAAGCGAACGCATGCAGGCCCTCAAAGACCAACTGGAAGACTAACGCTATCTTTCACCGGAAAGGACGAACCATGAACCCGATTCTCGCCGATATGTACAGCACCGTTGCCCCCAGCATGCCCTACATCATCGCAGCTTACGCCATCGTATGGCTTGCGCTGCTCATATACGTGTTCGTCGTCGTTCGCGGTTTGAAGAAGACCGAAGAGCAAATGGCCGTTCTAGAACAGGCCGTTGCGAAGAAGCTTGGCGCATCGAACGACTAGAATCCCCAAGCTTCTGCCAGAGCCTTGATTCCTTCGTCGATTTTATCGGCGGGAATGCCTGCATAGCCCACGAGCACATAACGCCATTCCGCAGGGATGGCGCCCGACCAATAGCGGCTTGTCGGATACACTTTCACACCGGCATTTGCTGCAGCTTCGATTAATTCGGATTCATCGCGTCCATCACGCGTTTTAACGAGCACGAACAGGCTGCTCGTACCTTCCACGACTTCGACCTCAGCGCCCATGCGCTCATGAATCGCCTTCAGAAGCCTCTCGCGTTTATTCAGTACCGAAGTCCTAAGCTTGCGGATGTGCGTACGCCAGTGCCCTTCGGCCATGAATCGGGCCATGGCTGCCTGCGTTTGCCAAGCAACTTGAGGATGCGCGTCGCGTCGTGTTTCCTGCCATCTCAACATGAGCTGAGGCGGGAGCACCGCGTAACTGAGGCTCACAGCTGGCGTAAACGAATTCGAGAACGTGCCTATGGTGATGACGCGCCCGACCTCGTCAAGGGCCGCCAACGATGGCACGCGCGCGACGCCCGACTGAAACTCCCACCCGTATTCGTCGTCGATTACGTAGGCTCCATGCTCGCTTGCCCAGGCTACGAGCGATCTGCGCGTCTCGATGGGCATGACGTGATTAGTCGGGAACTGGCAAGCGGGTGTTGCAAACACAAGCGATACACCTTGCAGCAGTTTTTCGGCTTCTTCGAGGGAAGGGTAGGGGGTTACGGGCATCAAGCGCACGTCGGACCCTCGCTCCCGCATGCGCTTCCCGACCTCGTCATAACCAGGCTCTTCCATGGCCACAACGGTTTCCTCGGGGTCGAATAGCATCGTTATCTCAGTAACGAGGTCTTTCGTCGTAGGCATGACGAGCACCTGCTCAGATGTGCAATCGATGCCGTACTCACCTCGCAGGTACCGTGAAATCTGCACGCGCAGATCCTTGAGCCCCTGACGGTCGTTGTACAGGCATGCCGCTTGGGCTCCTTCGCTGAAGAACACGTCGCGGCATATACGCGCCCAAGCGTTGAGGGGAAACGTTGACGCGTCGACGGAGTCATAGGCGAAATCGAACAGGGGTTTTGATTGCTGCGACAATTCTTGGTCGAGTGCTTCGAGTTTCTCGCGCCCCTGCCTGTACTCTTCCGAATAGCCAGCAAGCTTATTAATGGAACTGCTGCCAATTTTGCAAATCGTGAATCCGCTACCGCGTTTCGGCTCGACGTACCCTTCTTCAACGAGACGCTGATAGGCAAGCTCTATCGTCGTGTTGGACACGCCAAGTTCGCGCGCGCATTCGCGGATGGAAGGCAACCGTTTCCCAGCTGGGTAAACACCGCTCTCGATACCTTCAGATATCTGCTCGTATACCTGTTGATAGTACGGTACCGAGCTGTTCCTGTCGAGCGAGGGCATTGACACCGATCCTCTTCGAAACTAATGCGTACGGCTATCGCTTTTACCTGCAATACAGTTTAGGCGAGTATGCAGGTCAAAAGTGTCCTGACTTTTTGGCTGCAAAGTGTATATTTCCCAATTGTTATCGTCGTCATATAATGTTAATAACTGGGTTTAGGTTCACGAGAGAGGGCCTTCCATGAAAAATAAAAAGATCGTCATCACGGTATGCGTTGTGGCCATCGTGGCGGTGGTCGCCGGGCTTGCCGCCTGCGCGCCCAAGGCGAACACGACACAGGTTGGCAACCCCACGCCGAATGTCGCTCAGGCGGATATAACGCCCACGCCTGATAAATATGGGGTGGTAAAGGCGACACAGTGGGCCGAGGCGTATCCGTACGAGTACGAATCGTACCTTGCCAACGCCTCGAACACGCCTCCTGCTGAGGACTACCTCGAGAACCCGTATCGAGCGGAAGGCTATGCTTCTGAAACCGAAGACGTGACGAGCGCACTTCCCGAGGATTATCAGTACACCGATGCGAACAAGCTCGATTATCTCGAGACTAACCCCGAAATCAAAACGCTCGGAAAGGGCTACGGTTATGCAAAGTACTACACCGAGCCCGCGAGCCACGTATACTCGCTTTGGACGGTAACGCATAACGGCCGCGTCGCCGACGGCACGAAGACCAAGGCTGCCTGCATCACGTGCAAGTCCCCGCAGTACTCGAACCTGGTCGATATGGAAGGCGAGAGCGTGCATGCCCTGCCGTTCAACGAAGTCATCGGAGACCTTGACGAGAACATCAGCTGCGCCAGCTGCCATGCCAATACGCCCATGCTGAACGGCGAGGTGTACCTCGAGGTCGACCGCGCCGAGTGGATCCGCTCGATGGGCGATGATGCCGGCAACACCATTAACGGCGAGGTCTGCGGCCAGTGCCATTGCGACTATTCCATGGCTCCCGGCACCTCCATTCCCACGAGCCCGTACGACAACGGCCGTGCCGACATGGTTCCCGAGAAGGCCCTGCAATGGTACGACGACCATGACTTCGTCGACTGGACGTACGCTTCCACGGGTGCCAAGATGCTCGCCATCCGTCATGCTGAATACGAGTTCGTCTATGGCGGTGACAACGAGATCTTGCCACAGGGTTCGCACATGCAGAACCTCGGCTACGACTGCAACGATTGCCACATGGCCACCACGACGGCTGCTGACGGCACGACGTACGCAAGCCACGAATGGATCAGCCCGCTCGACAACCAGGAGCTCATCGACCGCGACTGCAGTACGTGCCATGCCGACATCAAGGCTGAAGTACGTGCCTGGCAAAACGAGATCGACCCTGCCACGACGACGCTCGGCGAGCGCTGCGAGCAGTACATCAAGAACCTCGAGACGAAGGTTGCAACCGAGCAGGACAAGGACGGCGAGAAGGTTCTCACGCTCGATGCCGACTTCGCCGCCAGGAACGGCATCGACGCCGCTACGCTTGAACGTCTGCAATGGCTGCAGCGTGCATCGTGCTACTATTGGAATCTCGCCGCTGCCGAAAACAGCGAAGGCGCCCACAACCCGACGTACTACCGGTACTGCCTCGACAAGGGCAACGAGCTTCTCGACGAAGCCGATGCCTTGCTGGGCATGTCCTCGGTAGCCGCGTAAACGTCCCTTTTGAGGTGTCGGAAGGAGCGTGATATGAGCGAAGAGCAAAAAGAGAATCAGCCGGCCCCCAAGAAGAAGGGTCGCAAGAAGCTTGCCATTGTCGGCGTCATCGTCGTCGTACTCGTGGCGGTTGGTGCCGGCCTGATGGTATGGCACGAATCTCCGAGCTTCTGCTCGACTCTCTGCCATATTGAAGGCACTTACGTCGATAACTACATGCAGGAACAAGGCGTCGCAGGAACGGACAAGTACGGTAACGAGGTTTCGAACACCAACGCCATGATGGCCGTGCTGCACCGCAACACCAAGGCTACTGCGAAATCCGAGATCGTGTGCGTCGATTGCCACGTTCCAAACTTCGTAGAGCTCGCGCATGATGGCATGAACTACGTCACAGGCAACTATCCGCTGCCCCGCAACGAGCGAACGCTCTCTGCGCTCCAATCATGGGATGGCAAAACAGGGGAGAGCTTCTGCGCGAACGAGAGCTGCCACGTGTACCTGCTCGGCGACGATGGTCAGCTGAGCTACACCAAGCTCGCGCAGTCCACTTCGAGCCGTGAGTTCAATCCGCATGAGCAGCATCATCAAGCACTTTCGCTCGAGTGCAACGATTGCCACAAGGGGCATCGTGCCTCCACGATCGTCTGCACGGCGTGTCACGAGCATGAAGACGTTGATCTACCTGATGGTTGGGTCACCTACGACGAAGCTCAGGAGCTTCTGCAGACAGGATATCGCGCATAATACATATGTTCGTATTTTGAATAAAGCAGAATCGAACAAACGAGCCCGCTGATTCAAACGTCAGCGGGCTCTGCGTTTAATGGGGCAATATCTAATGCCCTTAATGGTGATGATGATTGCAAGTGTCTTCGGGCGACATCCGCTCAACGCGTCCTTCGGCGAACAGCTTCGCGACGTCTCCGACATTCGGCGTCTGGAATTCACCGTACACGATCACGCCGTTTTCCGTAAACCGCATTAGCGGCGGCATACCCATGCCGGCAGTCAGTATTCCGTCGACGCCGAGACCCAACACGTACTGGATTACGCCACCACATCCGTATTGGTCATGATCGACGTTCTTTACTGGTTCCGCTGAGACGATGTTCATCTCGTCATCGTATTCGACAATCGTGAAATACGGCGTGTGCCCGAAATGTCCGCTGCGGATAGATTCAAGTCCGTCAGCAGTTTCGCTTGGAATGGCAATCTTCATGGCAGTTCCTTTCACGCGCATGTTTAACACCCAGATTCTTGAACCGAATGCATTACAAGTCAACGAAGCGAATTGCTATGGAATGCTTGAGCGGTATATTGAGCTCGTAAACGGCCTATTCAGCTTGTCTTTTTACGCATTTTAAGAATTGAGCTTGCATAACCGCAGGTCAGAAGCTTAAAACCGCTGAGAGCCCTTCTAAGGCCCATTTTCGCCCAAGGATGACTAAGATATCGTGAAATTGGGCGTTTCTAAGCGACGCTATGCATTAAGAAGCGCTATCGAAACGATGAGAAGCAATCTTGCAAAGAGCTAAGGGGGTTCTACAAGAGCCCGAACCGAGTATTGCAAGAATCTACGTTTTCATGGAAGGATATCAACTACAAGTACGACCTTTGGCAAGATAACTCATTCAAGTACGAATTATCCTGCCAGCTTCACGTGCGGATTCGTACTTTAAGAAATATATTGCCATAAGATTCTCCAAGAGCTGCAACATGACAATTAATAAAGGTCTTGCATTAGGCCTAAAACGAAATCATGTGCAGGCCGATAAAACCTTAAGGAAGAGACCCTGGGAGAATCTAATTCCTAGTCCAAAGCCCTAAACCTTTGTTTAACCTGAGTACTCTATAATTCTGATAATCAGTATTATGTAAACTAGCTATCTTGTTTCCCAGGCGCCGGTGAAGTGCACGACCGTGTTGTCCTTCTCTACCGCCAAACCATTGCCGTATCGAGAGAACTTTCGCTCGCCTGTGGTAGATACAAGTTCGAGCACGACCTCTGCGTCATCGTCGAACTCAAGCGCCACGAGGTCGTCGAGAACGCCCTGCAGCGACTTCTGCTCGAAATCCTCGCTCCAAGTAACGATGAGCTTTGGCTGAGCTGCATCCCCTTCCGATTTCTCGAAACGCACGCCTGCATTTCCAAAATCCCACTGAGGGCCACGCTTGAAAAAGCCAGACGACTCAGAATCGCGGTCGAGCACGAACTTCAGGGGAATATCGAATGCCGCTTGCCTTCTCAGGACATCTACGAGTTCCATAAACGGGACGTATTTGCGAAACTTGCGTTCATAGTTGCTCACTTGCCTATGCGCTGCGTTTGCGAACTTGTCAGTAGATAGCGGCATGAATGCTCCTTAGCGTTTAGTTCCGTTTGCTAGTTTACCTTCTCCGTAGGTCTAAACACGCGTCATTTCAGATAATCCGAAATGCCAAAACGCGCTCTCCCTCTAACGTATATTGAAGCGAAAGTGCGCAGGGCCCCGCCCTTTTTATATCGCTACGCAAGGCGCTGGTAATGGCCGACCAATTCCCCGAAACATGAACGGTAATCACGGAGGTAATCCGGCAACGTCGTAAGCAGCGGATGGCACTGCATGCCCGTTGCCTGGCGTTCCCAATCGCAGTTCCCCTGGCATATGGGAAGAAGGTGGCATGCGCTGCACTGTGCACTTTCGTACGGATTGTGGCTCACCATCCGAAGCTGCTCGGGGTTAGGCTCTTCCTTGACGTTGAACACGACATGGTCCTGCTCGCCGATATGCCCATCGCACATGTACACGTCGCCGAGGGTGTCGATGATGTAGTAGTTGTGCCTCTGCCCATTGCAGAACCGGGGAACCGGGCTGAGCACATCCTTGATCTTTTCGGCATCGTATCCGCCAAGGGCGAATTCGTCGTGCACGAGCCGCGAATACTCGTCATGTTCGAACAGATCGAAGGCTGGTTTCTTGAAATCGCGCGTGCCGAAGAAATGCCCGTAATCGCACAGCCTCGCAGCTTGCAAGTCGATTCCCACCTCATCGCGGAGCTTGTCGCGTAAATCGTGGAATTGAGGCCAGTTCACCTTGTCGACGTTCATGTTCGCGGTTGCCTTGATGCCGTGCTTGACAAACAGTTTCGCGGCTTCGATGTTCTTGGCATACGAGTTGATTCCCACTGCTGAGACCCGGCGCGCGTTATGCGTTTCCTCGAAACCGTCTATCGTCATGAAGACTTCGCGCACGCGTGCGCGCACGAGCATCTCGACCGCTGGCTCGTCGATTACATTGCAGTTCGTGAGCATCATGGCATCGTAGCGGACTTCATGCTCGTCGCACCATGATATGAGCCTATTAGACAAGTCCTCGACGACGTCGAGCGCAAGCGAAGGGTCTCCGCCATACCACTGCACTGCCATTCTCGTAAACGCATTCTCCTGGTAGCGAGCGTCGACAAAGCGAAGGATGGCCGCGACGACCTCTGAACTCATTTTCCCTTTTATGCTGTTATGCCCAAGCTCGTAGCAATATGGGCAACGGAGGTTACACGCATATGTAGGCGCTATGACAAGGTAGAACTCCCCCTCTTCCTCGCGTGCTGCCTCGAACATCGCGCGTTGCGCAGCCAGCTCCTCATCGGGTGTGAGCTCCGTAAGGAAATAATCTTGCTCAATCTGCTGCGCGAGAGCGCCTTCGCATGACTGGTATGCGGCAAAACCCTCCTCATCGAGCACTGCGAAGGTGCCATAGGCGGTGTTGTAGAGCAGATGCTCGCCAGCGTCGGTTTTGCATTCAACGGTATAGCGCGATTTCCTCATGGCCACCCCTCCTAGCCTTAAGCATGTGAGCTGCGCGCTGCATGGTGCTTGAAAGTATTATGCAACAAATGCACGGGGTTATGACGTAAGCGGGTGTACCATGAGTTGCATGAACACGAATCGAAACGCGCCGACGGGTCGCCTTACGGCCAGAATGGCCCTCAACCTCGCAGCGCCGCATACGTGGCCTGCGGCAATCATGCCCACGCTCATCGCGGCCAGCGCTGCCGCAGTTGCGGGGGCGGTTTCCGTTTCAATGACGCTGGTCTTGCTCGTCATCGTCGTGCTCATGCAATCGTCCGTGAACACGTTCAACGACTACTACGACTTCGTGAAGGGATCAGATTCCGCCGAGGACAACGTCGACCCGAGCGACGCCGTTCTCGTATACAACGACGTCAATCCCCGCTCAGCGCTTCTATTGGCCATCGGGTTCCTCGTAGCCGCATTCCTGCTCGGGATATACGCAATTATGAAGGCGGGGTTCGCACCGCTGATCATCGCGCTTGTAGGCGCCTTGTTCGTCGTGCTGTACTCAGCTGGAAAATCCCCCATTTCGTACCTGCCGCTCGGCGAGCTCGTGAGCGGCGTGGTCATGGGCGGGCTCATTCCCTTGGCGGTATTCCAAGTGCTTACCGGCACACTCGATTTCCTCATGCTCGTGAAAAGCATTCCGACCATCATAGGCGTGGGGCTCATCATGTTCACGAACAACACGTGCGACATCGAACGCGATATCCCCTCAGGTAGGAGGACGCTCCCCGTGCTGCTCGGGCGCCAGAACGCCGTTGCATGGTACCGTATTGCGCTCATCGTATGGATTGCGGACATCGTCCTGAACGTTTCAATTTGGTACACCCCAGGACTCATCATCGCGCCGTTCATGATCCTAGCCGCCTACCCGCTTGCGAAGGCTCTCTTCTCCAACTCCTTCACGCCCAATCGGCGCCTGCAAGCCATGCCGCAGATCCTCAGCGTCAACATCACGCTCGGCGCCTTTTACGCCGCAGCAATCCTGGCATCTTCAATCTCTTTAACGCTTTAATTACGTGTTGAATTGCCCATGGAGGGTTGTCGCCGCTTGCGCAGGCATCTTCAATCACATTAGCGCTTTAAGCAAGATCCTTATTACCCAGTGAGGGTAGTCGCCGCTTGCGCAGGCGGCGTAAAACGCTAGTGATGGCCTGCTGCTTTGCCGCCGAGCAGCTGTAGGCGGCTACCCTCACTGGGTAATAAGGAGCTTGCTACGCTACCACCATTGAATCTGAACGTTATCTGGGAAAAGGCGCGGAAGCGCATCTAAATCGAAGCTCGCGAGTAGTTCTTCGCATGAAACGGGCTCTGTTGTCGGAGTGAGCCCCGTAATGCCGGCAATATGGCCGATGACGGCCTCAGGCGTTTTATATGCCGCCAACAGCTCGTCGAGCGCTGCATCGTAGTCGCGTTTTGACAGGCGGCGATCTTTCTCCCCCACCACGAGCGGAACATGCGCGTATTGCGCGGTCTCATAGCCGAGCAAGTCTTGCATGTACATTTGCTGAGGCGTCGAGCATAGCAAGTCCATTCCCCGCACGATGCAGTTCACGCCCTGCTCTCCATCGTCGACGACAACCGCCAGCTGATAAGCGAACAGGCCGTCCGAACGCCGTATGACGTAATCCCCGCAATCAATCGCAAGGTTTTGCTCATAGGGGCCCTGAATGCGGTCTGTGAGCTTGTAGACCTCGTTTGGCACCACGAGCCGGTATGACGGCTTGCGATCAGCCATGCGGGTTCTCACGTCTTCTGGCGATAAATCGCGACACGTTCCCGCATATACGAGCTTCTCGCCCCTATGCGGCGCAGAGGCCGCATGCAAATCGGCCCGCGTGCAGAAACAAGGGTATACGAGCCCCCTGTCTACAAGCGAGTCGAACGCGGCTTGATACGCCTCGTTGCGATTGTTCTGGAAATACGGCCCTTCATCCCATGTCAGGCCGAGGTTTTCGAAATCGCGTTGAATCTGGTCGATGTAGGAAGACTTGGACCGTTCGACATCGAGATCCTCGATCCGCAGCACGATACGGCCGCCCTGAGCCTTCACGATAAGCCACGACATGAGGGCGGCGAATATGTTTCCAGCGTGCATGCGCCCCGTTGGGCTCGGCGCAAAACGGCCAACCACCTGTTTGGGCGGCTGGCCGTGATTATTGCATGGTTTACCGTGTGACAGCATCCGTTTATCGGCCGTTGGCAAATTCAAGGCCGAGCTCGAACGCCTTCACGTTTGCCTCCACCGTCTTCGGGGGCACGCGTCCTTCGATGACGCCTTTCCATAAATCAGCTCCAAATCCGAGGCGCGATTCGAGAGCGCCGAGTATGGCAACGTTCTCGCACTTTGCGTTCCCGGCTTCGACTGCAAGGTCATGCGCTGGAATGAGCACCGCTCCGAAGGAGTCCAATTTTCCTTTCGCATCTTGCGGCATGCTCGCTCGCCCACATGCGACGGGAAGCGGTTTTATCGTCTCATCGGCCACCAGCAGGTACCCGCCTTGCTTCAGGAAGGAGATGTTTCGCAATGCCTCGGTCGTTTCGAATGACACGATGCAATCGGTCTCGCCAATGTCAGCAACCATGGTGGAAACGTCTTCGCCGAATCGTACGACCGTGGTGACGGCGCCCCCGCGTTGCGCCATGCCGTGAATCTCGGATACTTTGACTTGGTTGCCAGCGGCAAGCGCTGCCCGGGCAAGCAGATCTGCGGCCAGGATGGTGCCTTGGCCGCCTACGCCGCACAGCAAAACAGTGGTAGCGTTGCTCATCGCGCACCTCCCATCGACGACGCGGGCATTTGCTCGATTGCCGCAAATCCGCAGTACTGGGCGCATTGGCCGCATCCTATGCATTGACTTGGGTCGATAGACGCAAGGTTCGTCTCTGGTTCCCTCGAGATGGCCGGGCACCCGAGCGATGCGCAAACGCCGCATGCCCTGCAGTCGCCATTCACGAAATAGTACGGCTTGCGCTCGCGATGCAGCAGAACGCACGGCGCTTTGAACACGATGACCGACAACTCGTCAGCCTGGTCTTTCGTGGCCACTTTAAGCGCATTGCGCACTTCTTTCATGTCATGCGGGTTGACGAGCGACACGTTATCGATGCCGAGCGCCTCCAAAACGCCGACGAGGTCGAGCTCTCGGCTTTCGCGTTTTTGCAACGTCACGCCGTTGAAGGGGTTGCCCTGACGGCCAGTCATGGCCGTCGTGCGGTTGTCGAGGATGCATACCGTGCCGGCGCCGCGGTTGTACACTGTGGTGATGAGCGACGATAACCCCGAATGCCCGAACGTCGAGTCGCCGATGACCGCAACGACCGGTCGATGCTCGGTTCCGGATAGCGCAAGCTCGAAGCCATGCGACATCGAAACGGACGCTCCCATGTCAAGGCAGGTGTCCATAGAGGCAAGCGGCGGCAGTGCGCCGAGCGTATAGCAGCCGATATCGCCCGTGACGATGGCTTTGATACGAGACAGCTCTTTGAATACCAAGCGATGCGGGCATCCGGCGCACAAAGCAGGTGGACGGCCCGGAACATCGTCGGGCGTTTCCGCATGCTCGGGGACTTCGAAGCCGAATGCGCGTTTGACGAGCCCTGGGCTCAGCTCGCCGTCTTTCGGAAGCCCACTTGGGAATTCCGAGACCGCAACGCCAAGAGACTTTACCTGGCCAGTCAGGTATTCCGACCCCTCTTCGACTACGTAGAGCTTCTCAACCGATGCGGCGAATTCCTCGACGAGCGCCTTGGGAAGAGGCCACGTGACGCCGAGTTTCAGCACCGACGCCTCAGGCAGCGCCTCGACGACATGTTGGTAAGCCGCTCCCGCGCAAATGACGCCGATGTCGCTCCCCTTCTTTTCAACCCTGTTCAGCGAGCATGTTTCAGTCCAAGCACGAAGCTGCTCGTCACGCACCAGCTGAACCTTGCGGCGCGGTTTGGCGTAAGCGGGCATCATGACCCATTTCGAAGGGTCCTTCTCATAGGGCTTGAGTTCGACGTTCTTGCGCTCCCCCACCTCGACAGGCGTTTTCGTGTGCGAAACGCGCACCGTGGAGCGGATCATGACCGGCACGTCGAAGCGTTCGGACACCTCAAAGGCTTGGCGCGCGAATTCGAGCGCCTCAGCTGAATCGGACGGGTCGAGCGACGGAATGTGAGCGGCTAATGCGTAGAAATGGGAATCCTGCTCGTTTTGGGACGAGTACATGCCCGGGTCGTCAGCGGCCAAAATGACGAATCCGCCGTTCACGCCCGTATACGCAGCAGTTAGGAGCGGATCGGCGGCAACGTTCACGCCAACATGCTTCATCGTCGCGAGGACGCGGGCGCCTGCTGCTGATGCGCCCATGCCGACCTCGACGGCTACTTTCTCGTTCGTGCACCATTCTGCATACACGCCATCGTATGTTGCGAACGATTCCATCGTCTCGGTCGATGGAGTGCCGGGATACGCGACGCCAATGGTCGCGCCAGCCTCCCATGCGCCACGTGCGATAGCCTCGTTTCCCGAAAGCAGTTCCATAGCTCTCCCCTCTCAGAAAGCCTCGTTATGAACGGGCGCGGTACAGAAGGCAAAACGCGCCAATTTGAATAAGGTCACCTGACTTCAGAAGGCACGTCTCGACAGCGCGGTCGTTCACCCATACGCCATTGAACGAGCTGTTGTCGCGCAAGATGCAACTATCGCGCCCTACCTCGATCTCGGCATGATTACGCGAAACGGTCATGTCGTTAAGGAAGATGTCGCAACGCGGGTCGCGTCCCAAGCTCATGATTCCCTCGCGCAACGTTATGTCAACCCCCGTCTGCGGACCACGCACGACCTTCAAGTCGAAATGCTTGTCGGAACCATCTGGCACATCCGATTCGACTTCAGCTCCATCTACTTTCACGGGCTTGAAGCTCTGCGTTGAATCGAGCACGTGATATCCGCACGTTGGGCATGTGCGGACGCCCTCTTCGAGGTTTCCGTTGCAAATTGGGCATGTAGCAGCCATTGCGGCCCCTTCCCATCGTTTTCGAGTGCGCCTACTGGGCGATGTTCGTCGAGTTCGAGTTTATTATAGGCATGACGTTGTACACCTGCGATTCGGCAACGGCAGGCGCGCCGGTAAACAGGCCGATGAACCTGCTCCAGCCAATCGCAAGCGTGTCAATTATATTCGGTGCTTCGACCGTCTCGCATGCCACGAGGTTCTGTTCTGCGATAACCTGGTTCTTCTGCTTGTAAACGATGGACCCGACTTTGTCGCCCGCATGCACGGTGCCGTGAATCTCGTCGAAGGTGACCGCCTGGCTGACATTTCCTTCGAAATCGAACACCTGAATGATCGCATCGGGGTCTTCCAGCGTCGCTGGCACGGTCCGGTCGATCCAATCGCCATGAGCCGCTGCGGCAACGACTGGCACTTCCCTGCTTTGACCGTCTGAGCGCATGGTCGCCCACTCGTCGGAATTCGCAAGGCTGAGTTCAATGCAATGGTCGTACGCCCAAACGAACAGCTCTTTCGTATCGGCAAACCGCTGGTACTCATCGCTCGATCCCAGCACGACGCTGTAAAGCTCGCGTCCGTCTTTGTTAGCCGCCCCCATGAACGAGGGCCCGGCAAGGTCGGTAACGCCCGTTTTCACGCCAATCGTGTATTCGTACATTTCAAGCAGCTCGTCGGTCGTCTCCAACTCGACTTCAGCCTTCGCGCCCCCGCGGTCGACGGTGATGGTCGTGGAACCGCCGGAAACGATATCGCGGATCTTCTGATAGCCCATGGCGCATTGCGCGACCTTGGCCTGGTCATACGCTGTCGAATGCAGGTTGCCCTCGTAAATGCCGTCATCGAGGCCATGCGGGTTCTCGTAAACCGTGTTCGTGCATCCGATTTGCTCGGCCTTTTCGTTCATGGCATGCACGAACGCGCCCACAGGGTCGTTTCCGAGCGACGGGTCGCTTGCAATCATCGACGCACCCACGGCTTCCGCGATTGCCACGGCAGCGTCGTTTCCCGACGGCACGAGCAGCGCCTTCAAAGCCGTATCGAGGTCCATGACGTCGCCTTGCTGCAGGTTCGCGCTCGATTCGCCCACTTCGGCAGCAGCCTCGCTCACGGCGATGAACAAGCCGTCGGGGGCGTTGTCGAGGGCGACGATCGCGGTCATGACCTTGGTGATCGAGGCGATTTGGGAAGGCTGGTCGGCTTCACGCGCGAAGAACACGGTGCCGTCGGCGTCGACAAGCGCTGCATACGAGGCGTCGATCGATGGGCAATCGGCGACCGTGAGCCCGCGCTCTTCGACGGTTGCCCCCGCAATGACATCGGCTTTCCTGACTTCCGCAAACGCAAAAGGCGGAAAGGCAAGCAAGGCGAATAGCAAGCTTGCGATAAGCGTCCTGGCAATTGCGCGAGCGTGCATCTACTTAGCCCCAATACTCATTGGAGCGGTATGACACCGCGCTCGAGGTGTCGGTGCGCTCGAAGCCCTTGGTATCCGTGCCTGGCCCGATTACGACGACTTCGTCCTTCGGGTCGTACGACGATTCGAAATCCTGATCGGAGATGACCTCGCCAGCTTCGTTCCGCACGATGCGCGTGACCGTGATGCTGCTTCCGTCTTCGCCGGTCGTCTTGACGTACGATTCGCCGTTCGCAAGATCCGGGTCCTCTTCGAACTTCACACCGTACAATGCGCCCACCTGCCATTCACTCGTCGTAGATTCGACGGTATAGCCGGTGTACACGCTGTATATACGCGCCGTGACCGACGTGTCGGTGTACGAAAGGTCGAGCAGCACATCGCTGGCAAGATCGTTTGTCCACCAAAGGTCGAGGTCGGGATAGCTGACCGACGCATCACGCCCGGGCGGGTAGCTTGCGATGTAAAGCTGATGCGGGAAGCGCATGTCGATAGGCAACCCCGCCTCGTATGCAGCGTTGAAGATCGTGGTGGCCACCTGGCAGATGCCGCCACCTATGGAATCGACGTATTCACCCTCGATGATCGAGCCGGCGGCCCAGAATCCGGCTTCTTCGTTCGTGTCGCCCGAACGGTCGTTGAAACGCCACTGCCCACCGTTCGCCTCGACGATGCCGTTGTCGAGAATATCGGCAACGAGCTTAATGTTGTGATTACGGTTCTCGGTTCCCTCATAATTGGAAAACTCGGTCGTGTACTCGCCGATGACAGTCACGATACCGAGGTCGATGGCCTGATCGAGCGTAAGCGCTGCAGGAGCGTCCGATTCGGTTATCTCGATGCGGACCGGCTGGTCGCTCAAGCTCGCGCTCCAGGCGACTCCACCTTCTCCGTACAGGGCCTCGTCGAGCTGGTCGATTGCGGGCGTTACTTCGGGAATGTTCCCAGGTCCGAACGTCCTTACCACGATGTTCCCGTCATCGGCCTTGGCGAACTTGACCGTCACGTTGTCGGATTTCACGGCAGCGCCCGCGCCTTTGACGACGGCGGGGATGGCTGCGTTGTCGTCGATGTGAACGCTGAGCTCGAAGCCGCCGTTATCGGCTTTCACCGTTTCAACGCGCGTCCAATTGCCGATATCGTAATCGTACGCTTCCCAATCGGTGCCCTTGTACGAAAATACCGCGCCATTCTGCAGTGCTTTGTTCACGCCATCGCTTGCAACCTGCGCTTGCTCGAACGTGATGCGGGATGGCGCCGCCGTCACCTGAGCGACGAACGAGGGCGTTTCACTGCCGGAGACCATAGCCTCGGAGATCTTCTGCTTAAGCCAATCACGGTCGACCATCTGTCCATCATGACCTTCGACCGGATGTGCAACGCCTTCTTCGATTGCAACGGTGGCATCGATGCGCGCATCGCCGATCGTTCGATCGATCTCTGACGCGAGCGCCTCGACGGAGCCTTCATCGTACTCGAGGTTCACGGGAACATCATGGCGCATGAAAAACAGCCCCAGGCGCGATATGATGCCGCCGTCTTCACGGCCTACGGCCATGGCGTCTTCGACAAGCTGCTCGTACGGGACGTTCGCCTTGAGCGTCAGGGCGTCAGTCGTCCAAGACTGCACTGCCGCAGTAGCCTGCTCGACCGATATCTGCTCTGCTTGCGCGATGCGCTCGATTTGCGCAAGCCTTTCCTCGTCGGTCATGTCGCCGCCGCCGATACGCTGCGCATCTTCGCTTGCATACACCTTCACCTGGGCATGCGAAACCTCGGGGCCGAGCGCGCTTCTGAGCGTGGAGTCGATCTCCTCTGACGTCATGCCGCCGACATCTACCCCGTTTACCGAGACGTTTCCATAGGCTTTGCCCATATTCGCGACGGAATCGACTATGCCGCCCACCACGAGCACGATGAGGACAATTGCGACGATGGTCGCCACCCTGTTGGAAAGCACGGCACGAACGCCATTGCCGAGCGTAGTTGCGACAGCCTGACCGGCGGCATTGCCAGCTGTAGATACAGCTTTACGGGACGGGCTTTTGCCGGTTCCGTACTGACTGGATATCCTTTCAGCGCTTCTCCTGCTCGCGTTGCTCTGCTGCGAGCGTGTGCGCTTCGCCGTCTTTGCGGTCTTTTGCGTAGTCGTTCGCTTTGCCGTCGCCGATGCGCGGTTAGACACCGCCGACGCGCGCGAATCTTTAGATGCCGTGCGCGCCTTCGGTTTAGCGGCAGATGCGGAAGACCTCGTGCGAGTGCTTGCGCTTGCCTTCGGCCTATATGGTTTATCGTTCGATGCCATGACGTTCAGCTGCTAACGCTTCCTTTAATTTCCTATATGCAGTCACCACATAATATACGGTTGTGAACACGCCGATGCACAACCCAAGGTAAATACACCAGATACCCCATGAACATGACACTGAATTGAAACCAGGAAGCCATGCGAAATCGCACCATCCGAGGCCGGGTACAAGCGGCATGTTGAGCATGAGCCCTGCGAGACCTATGAAAAGGAGCGTCGTCGCGACCTTCCCGGGGTAAATGACGGGTACCCGAACCGAATGCTCGCGAATCAGCCACGCGCCGCCTATGAGGAGGAACACGTCGCGGGCAAGCACGAGCACGACAATCCACACCGGAAGCCGCCCAATTGCGAGCAACCCCACGACCGCGCAGATCATGAGAAGCCTGTCAACCGCAGGATCGAGCAACTGGCCGAGCCTCGAAACAGTATGGGTCCGACGGGCAACCTGCCCATCGACGAAATCGGTCGCCGCCGTCAACGCGAAGAGCACGGTAGCCACGATGTCGTTTCCGGAAAGGAGGAAGCCGAGCGATACCGGAACCATGATGAGGCGGATGAAGGTAATGACGTTCGCGGCCGTGAAGATACGGTCGGTGACCTCCTCTTGTGGTGCGTTATTGTGCTGCGTTTCGTCCGTCAAGGACCGGCCTTTCTTGAGTCTCAACGAAAACCGGGCTTTCGCCCGGTTTCGGTTTACCTGATTTTAGCAGGTTCATGCATCAATTTTGCGATGATGTGTCAATCTTGCCTGGTCAGATTGACACATTGGATTACACGTTCAGGGCAGATCGCACCTTTGCGGCTTTCTCGTCGTCCATGAGCCCGATGAGCGCCATCAGCTGAGCATCGGGTTTCGCCTCATCAGGCTCTTCGGCCTTGGCGTCGGCCGCAGCTACGGGCTTCTCGGTTGCAGGCTTATCATCGGGCTTTTCGTCGGCCTTCTTGCCTGCCTTCTCCTGCTCGGGCACCTGGAACACATCGGGTTCGTGCACGATCGTGGCCGGCGCGTAATTCGGGTCCATCGACAGGCATTTCTTCGGGCACACGGTGATGCAGTAGCCGCATTGCACGCATTGCAGCCTGTCGATCGTCCATGTGCGGGCCTGCCTGTCGACCGTAATGCAGTCTGTCGAGCAAGACCTATCGCACATGCCGCATAAGATGCAATCGTTCACCTCGATGGCGACATGCCCCTTCAGACCAGCCGGCTGCGGTTTGGTCACGACGGGGTACAGCACCGTCTCGGGCTTCTTGAACAACGACCCGAAGGTCATCTTCCCCAGTTTGAATGCTCCCATGAAACTACCTTTCCGTGCAGCTGATGCAGGGGTCGATCGTGAGCACGATCATGTTCACGTCCGCAACGTCGCACCCTTCGAGCGCCACCGCCATGCCGGCGAGGTTCTGTGAAGTGGGCGTGCGCATGCGCATGCGGTCGAGGTACTTCGTGCCGTTGCCCTTCGCGTAGTAGAAACATTCGCCACGAGGCTGCTCGAGCACGTTGCATGCTTCGGAATCGACGGCAGGGCTGCCCTTCACGGGCACGGCGATATCTCCGTCGGGGATTTTCCCAATGAGCTCCTTGATTATGGCGATCGATTGCGGAACCTCGGCAGCGCGAACCTCCATACGCGCGTAGCAATCGCAATTCTGCGAGAGAATCGGACTGAAATCCGAGAGGTCCCCGTAAGCCCCGTTGCCGAGCGAGCGAACGTCGTAGTTCACGTTCGATGCGCGGGCAAAGGGCCCGACCATGCTGAGGTTCAAAGCGTCTTCAGTCGGGATGAGGCCGACGCCGGCCGTGCGGTTGTACACCGACGGATCGGTGAGGAACGCATCGCAAATCTGCTTGTACTCGTCCTTGATGCCCTCGAGCGTGCTGATGAACTGATCGAACATGTCTTTGCTGATGTCGCGCTGCACGCCGCCGACCTTGACGACCGAGAATATTACGCGCCCGCCCGTCGTTTTCTCGAACAGGTCGAGTACGCGTTCGCGAAGGCGCCAGCAGTGCATGAACAGCGCTTCATGACCGAATGCGTCAGCGGCGAGGCCCAGCCATAGGATGTGCGAATGCACACGGGAGAGCTCATGCCAGATGACGCGCAGGTACTCTGCGCGCTTGGGAATCTCGACGCCCATGAGGCGCTCGATCGTCTCGGCATAGCCCATGGAATGCCCGAATGCGCAAATTCCGCAGATGCGTTCCGCAACGTAAATGAACTGGTTGTAGTCCTTCGTCTGCACGAGTCGTTCGAGCCCGCGGTGCACGAAGCCGATTTGCGGCACCGCCTCGATGACGACTTCGTCTTCTACTACGAGGTCGAGGTGAAGCGGCTCGGGCAGGACCGGATGCTGCGGCCCGAACGGGATTACCGATTTCTTGCCCATGCTATTCCCCCTCTTTCATGTTGAGCGCCTTCTTCACGACGGCTGCTTTCGAATCGTCCATGAGCCCGATGAGCGCAGCAAGCTGCTCGTCGGCGAACTTTTCAGCCGGAGGCTCGTCGGCAGCCGCAGGAGCAGGTTCCGTTGAAGCTTCCGCGGCCGCCGCCTTACCGGCAAGGGCAGCTCGAACCTTCGCAGCCTTCTCGGGATCCATCGTCGCAAGCTTTGCTTCGAGATCTGCGTCCTTACCGTCCGGCTCCTTCGCGGAAGGCTCAGCCTTCGCGGGTTCGGCAGCTGGCTTGCTTTCAGTGGGCGCGCTTGCTACGGCGTTGCCAGCACTTGCGGCTTCGGCTTCGCGCGCCTTCAGCGCGGCTTCGACCTTGGCGACCTTGTCAGGCGACATGGTGGCGAGCTTCGCATCGAGGCGGGCACGGCGTTCGGGCGTCATTACGAACACGCGCTTTGCGGGCGCGCCGTCGGGAGGCTCTTGCGCCGGCGCAGCATCCTTAGACGCCTTCGCCTCAGCAGCCTTCCTGGCCTTTTCGCGCGCAGCTTTCTGCTCGGGCGTGATGATCGTCATGGGCTCCGCCTGCGCAGGTGCGTACAACGCCCCGGCGAAATCGATGGCGATGTCCCTCATGTCGACGCCGAACAGCTCGCGTGCCTCGTTCTCGAACACGAAAGCCGCCAGGAACAAATCGGTGATGGACGGCACCGCCTGGTCTTTCTGCACGCCGGCAACGCGGTAGTTCACGACGCGGCCGTCTTTCATGAACGAGTAGTACAGGTCGATGCCGTTGTCGGTGTTCACGGCATGCGTCTGGATGAACCGCCAGCCCTCGGTTTTCAGCACGGCAGCCTCGCGATGAAGCTGATCGAGCTCGAGTGGGATGAATTCCTGCTGAAACGCCATCGTTACGCCCCCTTCTTCGCAACTTGGAGAGCCTTCGACTTTTCGTCGAGGATGCCGATGGCTTGAACCACGGCATCGATGATCGCCTCGGGGCGCACAGCGCAACCGGGTGCGTACACGTCGACGGGTATCGCCTTGTCGACGCCGCCTATGACGTTGTAGCAATCATGGAAGATGCCGCCCGTGCATGCGCAGATGCCGCATGCAACGACGACCTTCGGTTCAACCATCTGATCGTAAATCTGCTTCACAACCGCGATGTTGCGCTCGTTGACCGAACCTGTGACAAGGAAGATGTCGGCATGCTTCGGGTTGCCCGTGTTGATGATGCCGAAACGCTCGACGTCATAGCCCGGGCACAGCGCTGCAAGAACCTCGATGTCGCAGCCGTTGCAGCTAGAAGCGTCGTAATGAATGACCCAGGGGGACTTTGATGCGTAACCCACAGTACTTCCCTTCCTAGATGAACGCCAAGAGTACGATGTTGATTCCGCCGCAAACGAGCGCGACGATCCACGCCCACTTCAGCATGGCCTGCCACTTCACGCGGGCGAAGTTGTTGTCGATCCAAATCTCGAAGAACCAGGCAGCCAGCGCGACGATTATTGCGAGGACAATTGAAACCGGATTTCCCCAGATGAAGAACATGCCAGTCCATCCGAGGAACAGAACGGTCTCGCACCAGTGCATGACTTCGACTTTCGCGAGCGTCTTGCCGCTCATCTCGGTCGTCGTTCCCCGCACGAGTTCCTGATGCGCATGATGCGATGTCGACAGGTCGAATGGCGACTTGCGCAGCTTGATGGTGAGGATGAAGAGGAAGCCGATGAACGCCGGGATGGTGTAGCAGATGACCGGAAGCTTCAACCAGAACGTCTCGCCCACGTTGAACGAGCCAGAAGCCATGAAGAAGCACACGGCCATGAGAAGCACCATCGGCTCGTAAGACATGACCTGAACGGCTTCACGACCAGCGCCGAGCTCGGCAAAGGGGCTACGCGACGAGTACGCCGCCATGATGAAGAACAACGCCGCCATGGTGATGACGAAGGCGCTCATCAGCAGGTTGCCGCCGCTGAAGAAGATGCCGCCCGCAAACGCCGTGAACACGAGCGCGCATGTCATGTACACGCCGTCGACGCCGGAAACGGTAACGTCATCCTTGGCTATGAGCTTTCGAACGTCGTAATACGGCTGCAACAGCGGAGGCCCGACGCGGCCCTGCATGCGGGCCGAGATGATGCGGTCGAGGCCCGCAAGCAGGCACCCGACGATGGGCGCGAGAATGGCGAACGCCACGGTGCCGATGAGCGTGAAGATGAATTTCTCAGTGATGAACAGCATGGTATCTGGCACCTCCCTTACAGAATCGGCGGGACGACGAGGCCGCTCGCCAGGAGGGCCACTACTATGATTGCTCCGCATAACGCTTCGCCTATAGGTCGCATCTTGTCCTCGCCGAAGTACGAGTCGAGGTACAGGTTGCGCGATGTGGCGACGGATTCACCCGAAAGGCTGTTCCGGTACGTGCGGGATGCGTCATCGACGGAAACGCCCGACAAGTACGCGTTCACGCGCTTCTTCTTCGACGACCGTACGCCGCCGAACAACACAACGAACACGAAGATGGCGAGAATCGACGAAATCCAGAGGTTGTCTATCGTGACATCGCGCCCGAGCACGCCGAAGACGCTCACGATGTAAGGCTCGACGAACGCATTGGAAACGACCGGCAGCGCGATGCAGGCGACAACCGCGATGCACGCCATGATGACGAGCGATATCCATTCAGACGGATGCACCGTCAGCTCGACGTTCTCAGGCGAGCCTGCGATGCCCGATAGCTTGCCCAGCCATTTCGCCCAAAACATGAACGTGGCGCCTGAGCCGAATGCGAGCAGCAGGATGAGGATGAGCTGCCCGGATTCGACGAACGAAACGAGCGTCGCCCATTTTGCGATCAGCATGCCGAACGGCGCGATGAACATGCACATGATGCCGAGCATCATGAAGCGGGCCAAACGCGGCATGCGCTCGAACAGCAGGTCCATATCCTCGATGTCGCGGCTGCCGATATGATGCTCAGCCGTGCCGACGCACAGGAACAGGAGCGACTTCGCGGCTGCGTGGAAGATCACGAGCAGCGTGGCTGCCCAAATGGCCTCGGGGCTTCCAACGCCAGCGCAGGCGACGATGAGGCCGAGGTTCGCGATGGTCGAGTATGCGAGCACGCGCTTGGCGTTCGATTGCGAAATGGCCATGAACGAGCACAGCATGAACGTGAACCCGCCAACCAGGATGACCATGCTCGCAGGCACCGTGCACACCATGAAGAGCGGTGCAAGTTTGATGAGCAGGAACACGCCAGCCTTCACCATCGTCGAGGAGTGAAGCAGCGCCGATGTGGGCGTGGGAGCCACCATGGCGCCGAGCAGCCACGTGTGGAACGGCATCTGAGCCGACTTCGTGAGCCCGGCAAACGCGAGGGCGCAGACGGCGACGGACACGATTTCCGGATGCTCAAGGCCGATGAGGACGAAACGCTCGAAGGACAGGGTGTTGGCCAAAATGACCGCGAGGAACAGCGCCACCAGAAAACCGATGCCGCCTGCAATGTTCATGATGATCTGGCGGAACGCGTTGCGAACCGCTTCTTCGGTGCGCGTGTAGGCGATGAGCAGGAACGAGCAGACGGTCGTGACTTCCCAGCCGGTGAACATCCACGACATGTTATTCGAGAACACGATGACGTACATGGCCGACAGGAACACGAACATGAGCGCGAAGAACGTCGGACGACGATCGCGGCGCTGGAGCTCGGTCAGGCCCTCTTCCTCTCCGTGATCGTCGAGATGCTTTTGGAAATCCATCATGTAGCCAAGCGCATATACGCAAATGCCGCTGCCGATGACGCCGATGATGAGCGCCATGACGATGGAAAGGGAATCAACATACAAGCCGATGGCGACATGAGCGTTGTGGGCAAAACCGAACTCGAATACGAGCGACCCGACCACCTGTATGGCCGCAAGCGCGACAGCGAAGTAGTTCTTGTACTTCACGCCGAAGCAAATGACCGTCACGGCAATGGCGACGCCAATGGCCGCCCCGATGTAATCTGCGATTTCGGAAGAGAACTCGAATCCGATCCATGGCGCGCCGATGTACTGCACCGCGAGCACGATAGACGCCACGGCAATGACCGCAGCTGACGCGCCCACGATGATGTTTCGCGGCCAATCTGCCTTCACGAACAGCAGCAGCACCGCGATTACCAAGGGAAACAGAATCAAGAACGATATGAGTTGCACAGCAATCTCCCCTTTTATTCCCACCGCTTACGATGTTCCCATTTTAGGGAAAAGGGCTTGTGACAATTGAACGAACGACGCCCCGCGCCCTTCGCCTTCGGTAATCGGCTGGCCTTCAACCGCCCACCCCGCAACGGACGCCGCCCACCCTTGGGTGTCGTATTTGTGACACCGAAAACTGGTTCTTGCAAACCTCGTCGCATACCAGTAATATACTTTCTCGCCGTTCGGGTGGTGGCGCAGTTTGGTAGCGCACTTGACTGGGGGTCAAGGGGTCGCAGGTTCAAATCCTGTCCACCCGACCAGAACTTTCACGGTTCCCAACTCTGGGAACCGTTTTTGTTTCTCGCCTACCGCGGGTTTACAAATGCGCTGCATCTTGGTGGTGCAGCGCATTTTTCATTTATGATGTCATCAGCGTTTAAGACGAGAATGAAAGGCGGTTCACATGAAAAGATCGACGTTCTACCGGTGCGCTAAGTGCGGCAACATCGTCGTGAAAGTTGCCGATGGCGGCGGCCAGCTGTCATGCTGCGGTGAGCCAATGCAGATCATCGAGCCCAATACGAACGATGGCGCCCACGAAAAGCACGTCCCCGTTGCCACGCTCGAAAGCGACAAGATCATCGTCAACGTCGGCAGCGTCGACCACCCGATGGAAGAAGCCCATTCCATCCAGTGGATTTACGTTGTCACGGAGGAAGGCGTCATCGCCCGTTGCCTGAAGCCCGGCGATGCCCCTCATGCTGAAATCGTGCTCGGCGGCCAGAAGCCGCTCGAGGTCTTCGAATACTGCAACCTCCACGGCCTCTGGAAGCTCGCTTTATAGAGCACGTCGCGCAACACGTCAACCGCAAAAGCGAGGCGCTGGCAAAACCAGCGCCTCGTTCTTTATCGAGCGTTACCCCAGGGACGATTGAACGCTCACCCCAGGGGTAATGTTCAAATTGAAGGAACACTTCTGCATAAAGGTAGAGTTTCAGCATATTTGAACATTACCCCTGGGGTGAGCGTTCAATCATC
>JAFUCC010000050.1 GCA_017459925.1 Eggerthellaceae bacterium | reverse complement strand
CAGTGTTCAAATTAAACTGACTCTCGACCCCAATTGAAGCTAATAAATTTGAACACTGTCCCAGGGACGATGTTCAGTTTTCAATTCGCCCCACCCGCAGGCAGGCCGTTTCAACAGGCCATGAGAAAGGCGAAAGAGCAATGGAAGATAAAGTACTGCTAGGACACGGTTCTGGTGGGACGATGATGAAGCGCATCATCGACGAGGTGTTCTTCGAGGCGTACGCAGGTGACGAGCTGCGCCGTGGCGACGATGCCGCCGTGCTGCCAGGGCTGGCGGAAGGCGAGCGCTTGGCGTTTTCGACCGACAGCTTCGTCGTGTCGCCCCATTTCTTTCCCGGGGGAGATATCGGGCGCCTTGCCATCTGCGGCACGGTGAACGACATTGCCACGAGCGGCGCGCGGCCCCTGTACCTCAGCTGCGGCTTCATCTTGGAAGAAGGGTACCCGATCGAGGATTTGCGCCGCATCTGCACGAGCATGGCCGATGCAGCGCGCGAAGCTGGCATTGCGCTGGTCACGGGCGACACGAAGGTCGTGAACCGCGGCCATGGCGATGGCGTGTTCATCAACACGAGCGGCGTGGGCGCCATTCCCGCCGGCGTCGACTTGGGTGGCGCGAAGTGCAAGCCGGGCGACGCAGTGCTCGTGAGCGGCACGCTTGGCGATCACGGCATCACCATCATGAGCTGCCGCGAGTCACTGTCCTTCACGGCCGATGTGAAAAGCGACGCCGCTCCGCTGAACCACCTCATTGCCGATGTGCTCGCAGCTGCGCCCGACGTGCGTTGCTTCCGAGATCCCACGCGCGGAGGCTTGGCTTCCACGCTGAACGAGCTTGCGGATCAGTCGCAGGTCGATTTCCTCATCGACGAGGAATCGGTTCCCGTGCGCGATGCCGTGCGCGGTGCGTGCGACATGCTCGGCTACGATCCGCTCCAGGTTGCGAACGAGGGCAAGATGGTGTGCGTCGTGCCGGCCGGTCAGGCAGAAGCCGCCTTGGCCGCCATGCATGCAAGCTCCTATGGAACCGACGCAGCCGTCATCGGCGAGGTTGCGGAAGCGCGCGCTGACCGAGGCCCGAAGGTGTACATCCGCAACGCTTTCGGCGGCCGTCGCATCCTCGACATGCTCGTCGGCGAGCAGCTTCCCCGCATCTGCTAAAGCGTTTCCGAAATCGATTGCCTTAACGTTTTCGCAGATGAGAGGCCTTGGGAAAAATCTGTAACCGAAAAAAACTCGGAAGTGCTTGCATTCCAGAAAAGTAATGGTATCTTGCACCGCAGAGAGATTCATGGGGAGAGCAAGTCGAGAGAAGGAGTCCACCATGGCCCATCCTGTCATTTCTGCCGATGAGTGCATCGGCTGCGGTATTTGCGTTGACGCGTGCCCGCAAGAGGTTCTGGAAGTTCCCGGCGGCGTTGCCGAGGTCGTGAACGAGGACGCCTGCATCGCGTGCGGCGAGTGCCTCGAAGAGTGCCCCATGGGCGCCATCACCGAGATTGCCGAAGACTAACCCGCATCTATATATATAAGTAGTAAGAAGGCCGGCCATTGCGCCGGCTTTCTTTGTTGTTAGGTGTTGCTCCAGCGGCGGATTGAACGTCACCCCAGGGAAGCGGCGGATTGAACATCACCCCAGGGGTAATGTTCAAATTGAAGGAACACTTCTGTATAAAGGTAGAGTCCAGCAAATTTGAACATTACCCCTGGGGTGATGTTCAATCCGCCGCTTCCCTGGGGTGACGTTCAATCCGCCAGGCAAAGTAACGGGAATATGACGCGCTTAGAATAAAACTTGACAGTGGACGACTAAGATTTTATATTGGAAACCGTTGAAGAAGCTTGCGTTGGTTCAGGAAGATTTCAGCAAGCGGCGCAACAATGAAACTAAGGTAACAAACCCGAAGGGATGAGAGGTAAGAAAAATGGCGAAGATTCTTGGTATCGACTTGGGCACCACCAACTCGGCGATGGCCGTCTGGGAAGGCTCCACGCCCGAAATCCTCGTTAACGCCGAAGGCGACCGCACCACGCCTTCCGTCGAGGGCTTCCGCAAGGACGGCGAGCGCGTCGTCGGCAAGGCCGCGAAGAACCAGGCTGTCACGAACCCCGAGAACACGGTCAATTCCATCAAGCGCTTCATGGGCCGCGCATTCAGCGAGACCACCGAAGAGCAGAAGACGGTTTCCTACAACGTGAAGGCCGGCAAGGACGGCCGCGCGGTCGTCAGCATCGACGGCAAGGATTATACGCCCGAGGAAATCTCGGCCATGGTCCTGCAGAAGATGAAGAACGACGCCGAGAAGCAGCTCGGCCAGCCGGTCACGCAGGCCGTCATCACGGTTCCCGCGTACTTCAACGACGCACAGAGACAGGCAACCAAGGATGCGGGCAAGATCGCCGGCCTCGAGGTCATGCGCATCATCAACGAGCCCACGGCTGCAGCTCTTGCGTACGGCCTCGACAAGAAGAACAAGGAAGAGAAGATCCTCGTCTTCGACCTCGGCGGCGGCACGTTCGACGTCTCCATCCTCGAGCTTGGCGACGGCGTTTTCGAAGTCGCATCCACGTCTGGCGATAACCACCTGGGCGGCGACGACTGGGACCAGCGCGTCATCGACTGGCTGGCCGACAAGTTCCAGGCCGACAACGGCATCGACCTGCGCACCGACAAGATGGCCCTGCAGCGCCTGAAGGAAGCTGCCGAGAAGGCCAAGATCGAGCTTTCCAGCGTCACGCAGACCAACGTCAACCTGCCGTTCATCACGGCCGATGCTTCCGGCCCGAAGCACCTCGACTACACGCTTACCCGCGCTGAGTTCGAGCGCATCACCAAGGATCTGCTCGAGCGTTGCCGCAAGCCCGTCGAGCAGGCGCTGAAGGACGCCGGCTACACGTCCAGCCAGATTGACGAGGTCATCCTGGTCGGCGGCTCCACCCGTATGCCGGCCGTGCAGGAGCTTGTGAAGACCATCACGGGCAAAGAGCCGAACATGTCGGTGAACCCCGACGAGGTCGTGGCTATGGGCGCAGCCGTTCAGGGCGCGGTGCTCGGCGGCGAGGAAGGCGCCGACGGCCTGCTGCTGCTCGACGTCACCCCGCTGTCGCTCGGCGTGGAAACGCTCGGCGGCGTCATGACCACGATGATCGACCGCAACACCACCATCCCGACCCGCAAGTCCGAGATTTACTCCACGGCTGCCGACAACCAGACCAGCGTTGAAATCCACGTCCTGCAGGGCGAGCGCCCCATGGCGCGCGACAACAAGACGCTCGGCCGCTTCCAGCTGACCGGCATCCCGGCAGCACGGCGCGGCGTGCCGCAGATCGAGGTCACGTTCGACATCGACGCCAACGGCATCGTGAACGTGTCCGCCAAGGATCTGGGCACCGGCCAGCAGCAGCAGATCACCATCAGCGGCTCCACGGCGCTTTCCGACGACGAAGTCGACCGCATGGTGAAGGACGCCGAGGCCAATGCCGCCGAGGACGCCAAGCGCAAGGAGGAAATCGAGGTCCGCAACAACTGCGATAGCCTCGTGAACGCCACCGAGCAGACGCTGCACGAGCTGGGCGACAAGGTCCCGGCCGACTCCAAGCAGGCTGCCGAGGATGCCATCGCGCAGGCCAAGGCCGCCCTGGAAGGTCAGGACATCGAGGCCATCAAGGCCGCGCAGGAGAAGCTGCAGGAGGCCGGGTACAAGCTGGCCGAGGTCGTGTACTCCTCTGGCGCCGCCGCAGGTGCAGGCGCTCCGGGCGCCGAGGGCTTCGACCCGATGGCCGCCGCCGCTGCAGCCGCCGCTGCCCAGCAGGGCGCCGCTCCGGCCGATGACGGCGCCATCGAAGCCGACTACGAAGTGGTCGACCCCGAGGAAGACAAGTAAGCAAGGAAGCCAACCCCGACGGGTCGGAGGGGAAACCCTCCGGCCCGCCTAGATAGAACGGAGACATATCATGGCGAAGCGCAACGAAGAAGACGCCGCCGCGCAAGGCTTCCAGATTCCCATCGAGGACGCGAACGACGAGTCGGCCGAAACGGCCGAAGCCGAGGCGCAAGAAGCAAACGAGGCGAACGCTGACGAAACTGGCGACGAGATTCCCGAGCTCGACGACGAGGAAATCATCGCCGAGGCCGAGGCAGTCGTCGAGGAGGCGGCCGAAGGGCTGTCCGCCGAAGAGCAGCTGGAATCAGCGAAGGCCAAGGCGCAGGAGTGGCAGGATCGCTACATGCGCCTGCATGCCGAGTGGGACACGTACCGTCGCCGCACGCAGGACCAGCGCGCCGAGGAAAAGGTCCGCGCCACCGAGAAGCTCATGGAAAACCTGCTTCCGGTGCTCGACGACTTCGAGCGCACGGTGTCTTACGCCGAAGAGAACGGCGAAACGGGCCTGCTCGACGGCGTGAAAGCCGTGCAGTCGAAGCTGATCGACGCCCTGACGAAGGGCGGCCTGCAGGTCATCGACCCGGTCGGCGAGCCGTACGACGCGCTCGAAGCGCAAGCGGTTCAGGTGGTTCCCGACGAGGAGGCCTTCGAGGAAACGGTGAAAGACGTGTTCCAGAAAGGCTACAAGATGGGCAAGAAGGTGCTGAGGGCCGCAATGGTCACGGTAACCTCGGGCGGCCCGAAACGCCCGAAAGAAGAAGAGTCCAACGACGAAGAGTAACGGTTCAAGGGCGGGCTCAAGGCTCGCCCTTGTTATAAGGAAGGTGGTGCGGCATGGCGAATAAACCGGATTATTACAAGACGCTCGGCGTGTCGAAGACCGCAACTGCCGACGAGATCAAGAAGGCCTACCGTAAGGCCGCGCGTGAGAACCATCCCGATGCGGGCGGCGACGAGGAGAAGTTCAAGGACATCAACGAGGCATACGAGGTCCTCTCCGACGACAAGAAGCGCCAGCTGTACGACCAGTACGGCACGGCTGACCAAAACCAAGTTCCCTTCAACTGGGGCGGTTTCGGCGGCGGTGGCGGCACGACGGTCAACTTCAGCGACTTCGGCAGTTGGCAGGACATCCTCGACCAGGTGCTGCGCGGCGAAGGGGTCATGGGCAACGGCTTCAACTTCGACTTCGACGGCACGCCGCAGCCGCGTAAGGGCAAGGACACCACGGCCGACTTGCAGCTGACGTTCGACGAGGCTTTCCAAGGCACGACGAAGCGCGTGACGCTGCGCATTCCGGGCCGCGACGATTCCATCACGCTCGACGTGAAGGTGCCGGCTGGCGCCAACGACGGCGACCGCCAGCGCTTCCGCGGGCAAGGCGTTCCCGGCACGAACGGCGGCGCGGCAGGCGACCTCATCATAACGATGCGCGTGTCCCCGAACGGCCAGTTCTCCCGCAAGGGAGCCGACGTGCTGACGACCGCCCAGGTCAACATGGCCGACGCCGCACTCGGAACGAGCATCGTGGTGCCCGCTCCCGATGGCACGAAGGTGCGCGTGAAGGTTCCCGCCGGCACGCAACCCGGCGCTGTGCTGTCCGTGAAGGGCAAGGGCGCCCCGCGTGTGAAGGGCGGCGGCAACGGCAACCTGAAAATCACGCTGGACATCCCGGTTCCCACGAACCTGAACGATGCCCAGCGCAAAGCCCTGGAAGATTTCCAGGCTGCAAGCAAATAATCAATTTCCTCCGAGGTAATTGATTATCGAAGGGAAAAACATGGCGAACCAAGATAGAAACAGACCGTTGTACATGATCGGCGTGGCGGCCGAGCTGGCGGGCATGCACCCGCAGACCCTGCGCAGCTACGAGCAGAAGGGCCTGGTCACACCGCAGCGTACGAGCGGCAACACGCGCATGTACTCGCAGGCCGACATCGAGCGGCTCGAGCTCATCAACGAGCTCACCGACGAGGGCATCAACCTTGCCGGCGTCATCCGCATCCTCGACCTGCAGGGCCGCTTGGCCGAACGCGATCAGGAGCTCGACGACCTGCATCGACGCGTGCGCCGTCTCGCCGATCGCGTACACGAGCTGGAAACCCATGCCAGCGTAACCAGCTTGGTCGCCTCCACCACCTCGCTGGCGATTCGCAAGCGCTAGCAGCAATTGGAGCTGAACATCACCCCTGGGATGATGTTCAGTTTAAAAGTTGAACATTACCCCTGGGGTGACGTTCAATTCCCGATAGGAGAACGATATGAGACTCGATAAACTGAGCGCCTCTGCCGCAGAGGCCTTCCAGGCGGCCATGGGAGTGGCGGGCGACGCGCAGGCAAGCGTCGTCGAGCCCATCCACATGCTGAAAGCCATCCTGGATTCATCCGATAACAACCTGCAGGCCATCTTGAAGCGCGTTGGCGCCGATCCGGCTCTGTTGAAGGCGAACGTCGACGCGACTATCGCCAAAAAACCGAAGCAGAGCGGCGGCATGCCCATCACGATGCCGAGCAACGACCTCGTGAAGACGATCGACCGCGCTGAGAAGGTCGCCGACAAAATGGGCGACAGCTACACCACGACCGAGCACTTGCTCGTGGCGCTGGCCGACGACAAGGGCGACGCCGGCCGCGTGCTAAACGGCGCAGGCGTCACTGCCAAAGCCGTCGAAGAGACCTACGACAAGCTGCGTGGCGACGAGCGCATCACCGACCAGACCGGCCGCATGGAGCTCGATGCCCTGAACCAGTACGGCACCAACCTCACCGAGCAGGCCCGCCAGGGCAAGCTCGACCCGGTCATCGGCCGTTCCGAGGAAATCCGCCGCACCATTCAGGTTCTTTCCCGCCGCACAAAGAACAATCCCGTGCTCATCGGTGAGCCCGGCACCGGCAAGACGGCCATCGTCGAGGGCCTGGCGCAGCGCATCGTCAACGGTGACGTGCCTTCCAGCCTCAAAGACCGCGACATCATCACGCTCGACATCGCCAGCATGCTGGCCGGCGCGAAGTATCGCGGCGAATTCGAGGACCGCCTGAAAGCCGTCCTGCGCGAGGTGAAGGATTCCGACGGCCGCATCATCCTGTTCATCGACGAGCTGCACACCATCGTCGGCGCAGGCAGCGGCGGCGATTCCACCATCGATGCGGGCAACATGCTGAAGCCGGCCCTGGCGCGCGGCGAGCTGCATGCCATCGGCGCCACCACGCTCGACGAGTATCGCAAGTACATCGAGAAGGACGCCGCGCTCGAGCGCCGTTTCCAGCCCGTGCTGGTCGGCGAGCCGAGCGTCGAAGATACCATCGCCATCCTGCGCGGCCTGAAGGAGAAGTACGAGATCCACCACGGCGTGCGCATCACCGACGGCGCCATCGTGGCGGCAGCCGAGCTTTCCAACCGCTACATCGCCGACCGCTTCCTGCCCGACAAGGCCATCGACCTCATGGATGAGGCGGCCAGTCGCCTGCGCATCGAGATCGACAGCATGCCCGAAGAGCTCGACGCGCTCGATCGAAAGCTGCGCCAGATGCAGATCGAGGAGTTGTCGCTGCAGCGCGAAAGCGACGACGCCAGCAAGGAGCGCCTGGAAAACCTGCAGCGCGAAATGGCCGAGCTGCGCGAAGAGCTCGACGCCCGCACGGCCGAGTGGAAGAACGAGAAGGACGTCATCGTCGACGTGCAGACCATCAAGGCCGAAATCGACGCCGCGCAACTGGAAGAGGAGCGTGCCGAGCGCGAAGGCGACTTGTCGCGCGCGTCCGAGCTGCGCTACGCCACCATTCCGCAGTTGCGCGCCAAGTTGGAAGAAGCCGAGCGCACGCTGTCCGAGCGCGAAGAGGACGGCGCCATCCTGAAGGAAGAGGTCACCGAGGAGGAAATCGCCGAGGTCGTCAGCGTTTGGACGGGCATTCCCGTGTCCAAGATGATGAAGGGCGAGATGGAAAAGCTCGTCGACCTCGAGTCCAAGCTGCATGAGCGCGTCGTGGGCCAGAACAAGGCGGTCGACGTCGTGGCCGGCGCCATCCGCCGCAACCGCGCGGGGCTGTCCGACCCTGACAAGCCCATCGGCAGCTTCCTGTTCCTGGGTCCGACTGGCGTGGGCAAGACCGAGCTCGCCAAGGCGCTCGCCGAGTACCTGTTCGACAGCGAACGTGCCATGGTGCGCATCGACATGTCCGAGTACATGGAGAAGTTCAGCGTGCAGCGCCTCATCGGCGCGCCTCCGGGATACGTCGGCTACGACGAGGGCGGCCAGCTGACCGAGGCCGTGCGTCGCAGGCCCTACAGCGTGGTGCTCCTTGACGAAATCGAGAAGGCGCACCCCGACGTGTTCAACGTGCTGCTGCAGGTGCTCGACGATGGCCGCCTGACCGACGGCCAGGGGCGCGTGGTCAGCTTCAAGAACACGATCATCATCATGACGAGCAATGTCGGCAGCCAGTTCATCCGCGAGTTCTCGGAAAACGGCGACGCGGAGACCATGCAGCGCGCCATCGACGAGGCGCTACGTGCCACGTTCCGCCCCGAGTTCCTGAACCGCATCGACGACATCGTCACGTTCGACGCGCTCTCGATCAGCGACATCGAGCCCATCGTCGAGCTGCAGCTGGCCGATGTGCGCAAGCGCCTGGACGACCGCCGCGTCACGCTCGACGTCACGCCTGCGGCCATGGAGTCGCTCGCCATCGACGGCTACGACCCGGTCTTCGGCGCTCGCCCGCTGAAGCGCCTGATCCAGCGCGAGGTGGTCGACCGCATCGCCGAGCAGGTCGTGCGCGGCAACCTCTTGGAAGGCGACCATGTCCTCATCGATGTCGATGCCGAGGGCAAGTACACTTGCCGCGTGGAAAAACCGCTCGACCTCGACTCCCTGGAGCTTTAGCAATTTGAACATCATCCCAGGGGTAATGTTCAACTTGGGTATAATGGTTCGGCTGTTTGCAACGATAGGGGGCCCACCGTGGTGGCAACGAAAGAAGAGAGAATCATAATTCCGGGCGTGCTGGAAAGCGTGCTGCGGTATTGCCTGAAGGACGCTCAGGAGCGCATGGAGAAAGGCGAGCAGATCGTCCCGTTCTCGGCGCTGGCCGTGAAGGAGACGCTGTTCTTCGAGGAGCATCCGGGCGACGACGTGGCCGAATGCTTCCACAGCGCGCGCAAGACGGTGCAGGATGCGAAGGGCGCCGACGCATACGGCTTCTGCTACGACGGCTACATCGACACCGACCAAGGCAAGAGCGATTGCCTTATCGCCGAAGGCGGCGTTCCCGGCGCTGAGTACGGCCATGCCATCGGCGTTCCGTACACCTTTGACGGCGAGGGCAAGCCGGTGTTCCAGGCCGAGCCCATCTACGTCAGCAAGGCGCTGAACTACATGCTGCATGCAGTTCCCGACCCCGATGACGACGACGAGGAAGAAGAAGCCGAAACCGCGTCGGAGGAATAAGGCATTTCAGCCGTTTTTTGCCGAATACGCATCGCGGGTGCGCGACTTTACGTCGGCACCCGCTTTCTTTCTGCGGCGTTTCCGTTGTTCAACATGGTGTATTCCGCCAGCGCTCCGAAGCTGTTTCGACGCCTTCGCCTTGCTATCCTGCAAGTCATGATCGGCGGGCATGAAGACGTGCCAAGGCCGCGAACTGGGTAGTTCTTGTGAAGCGCTCCCTCAAACGATGCGCTTTGCTAGAATAGACAGGCTATTTTTACCTGCTCCGGTTCACCGGCCGGAGCCGTTTAGTCCAAAGGAGGTGAGCTGATGAAGGCTTACGAATTGCTGTATTTCGTCGCCCCGACTCTCGAGGAGGAGGCTCGCGCAAACGTGCAGAGCCGTATCGAGGGTGTCATCACCGCAGGTGAGGGCACGGTCGACAACGTCGAACCCTGGGGCAAGCGCAAACTCGCGTACGAGATCAACGGCCTCGCTGAAGGCGACTACATCCTCGTCGACTTCCATGCCGGTCCCGATCACATTGCAGAGCTTGATCGCATCCTGCGCATCAACGACAACGTCGAGCGTCACATGATCGTGCGACGCACCGACCGCGACTAATCGGGAGGCGCCGAAAGGCGCAAAGGAAGAAGAGGTGGAACAATGAGCATCAATCGTGTCGTTATCAGCGGTAATCTGACCCGCGACCCCGAGCTGCGCCGCACGCAGTCGGGCATGGCCATCATGGGCTTCGGCGTGGCGGTCAACGACCGCCGTCGCAACAACCAGACCGGCGAGTGGGAAGATTACGCCAACTACATCGATTGCACCATGTTCGGCAACCGCGCCGAAAGCCTGTCCAACATCCTGACGAAGGGCATGAAGGTGGCTATCGAGGGCAAGTTGCGCTGGTCCCAGTGGGAAACCAAGGAAGGCCAGAAGCGCAACAAGATCGAGGTCATCGTCGACGAGCTCGAATTCATGTCCTCGCGCAACGGTGGCCAGGGTGGCCAAGGCGGCTACCAGGGTGGTTACCAGGGTGGTTACCAGGGCAGCCAGCAGGGCGGCTACCAGCAACAGCAGGCAGCGTCCGCGCCGGTCATCGATGCTACTTCCACCGTTTATGACGATGACATTCCATTCTAAGAAAGAGGTAACGCATGGCTGATTACTCCAAGCAGCCTCGTCGTAAGTACTGCCAGTTCTGCAAGGACCAGGTGGACTTCGTCGACTACAAAGACACGCAGCTGCTGCGCAAATACGTCACCGACCGCGGCAAGATCAAGCCGCGCCGCGTGACGGGCGCCTGCGTGCAGCATCAGCGCGACATCGCGAACGCCGTGAAGCGCGCACGTACCATGTCCCTCATGCCGTACACGGTTCCCGCCGTCAGCGGCCGCGGCGACCGTCGCCGCAACCGCGATTAAGGGGGTAGGAGCATGAAGGTCATTCTCCAGAAGGAGCTCCAGAACAAGGGCGGCGAGGGCGACATCATCGATGTGCCCCGCGGCTTTGCGAACCACCTGATGATCGAGGGCATCGCCATCGAGGCGACCAAGGGCAACCTGAAGCAGCTCGAGCAGCGTCGCAAGAACATCGCCAAGCGCGAGGAAGTGCGCATCGCCAACGCCGAGGAGCTGAAGGCCAAGCTCGAGTCCACCGAACTCACCATCAAGGCGAAGGTGGGCGACGAGGGCATCCTGTTCGGTTCCGTCACCGCTCAGATGATCGTCGACGCGCTCGCCGAGGCGGGCATTGAAATCGACCGTCGTCGCATCGAGGTCGGCCAGGCCATCAAGGTCGTGGGCGAGCACACGGTGGGCGTGTCGCTGTACCGCGACATCAAGGCCGCCGTGAAGGTGAACGTCGTCGACGAGGAAGGCAACGCTGTCGCCGCCGAGGCTGAAGCTGCTGCCGAGGAAGCTGTCGAGGCTGCCGAAGAGGCCGCCGAGGAAGCTGCCGAAGCGGTTGAGGAAGCCGCCGAGGCCGTCGAAGAAGCCGCCGAGGCTGAAGAGGCTGCCGAGTAGGTTTACGATTCCTACAAAAGTTTCTCCACTGTGGACAACGGTGGAAAATGTGGAAAAACCCCTCTAGTCCTTACGAGGACAGAGGGGTTTTCCACATAGGGGAGTGGAGCGCAAACCGAGCCGATTTCACGCGAAAAATAGTCGACTACCAGCGCAAACGTTTGCGTTACCATGCTAGGAAACTACCATGCACGATGGGGGAACCATGCCAGACAACGCTGCAAACAACAAGCCCATTCCCAATAACATCGAGGCCGAGAAGTCGGTTCTGGCTGCGTGCATGCTCAACGCCGACATCCTCGAAGAAATCATGGTGAAGCTGCGTCCCGAGAACTTCTACCGGCAGGCGCATCGCATCATCTTCGAGGGCGTCACCGACCTGCATTCGCGCCGCATTCCCGTCGACCAAATCTCGCTCGCGGACAACCTGAACGCTTCGGGCCAGCTCGATGCGGTCGGCGGCCGTTCGTACATCATCGAGCTCGCTGACAACACGTTCGCGCTCACCAATTGGTCGAACCATGCCGACATCGTGAAGCGCACGAGCATCCTGCGCGACCTCATCTACGCTTCGACGCAGATCAGCGCGCTGGCATACAACGCGCCCGACGACCTCGACGAAGTGGTGGAAGACGCCGAGCGCACGTTGTTCGACGTCACCGAGAAGCGCGTGTCGTCGTCGTTCGTGAAGATGGACGCGCTCATCAACGACGCGTTCGAGGAGATCACGAAACTCGCCGAGCAGAAATCGCACATGGCCGGCGTACCCACCGGCTTCAAAGACGTCGACGACCTGTTCCACGGCTTGCGCGGGGGCGACCTGGTCATCCTGGCGGCGCGCCCCGGCGTCGGCAAGACGTCGTTCGCGCTGAACCTGGCCGTGAACGCGGCCAAGGCGGGCACGTCGGTCGCGTTCTTCTCGTTGGAAATGAGCGCCGGGCAGCTCGTGCAGCGCATCCTGTGCGCCGATGCGCGCGTCAGCTTGTCGAAGATTCGCGGCGGCTTCATCTCCGAAGGCGACTGGGGCGCCATCGCCGATGCGTCGAACCGCCTGGCCAAGCTCGAGTTGTTCATCGACGATACGCCGGGCCTTTCCATTTTGGAAGCGCGCGCGAAAGCCCGCCGCGAGCTGCGTGCGGTCGAAAAGGGCAAGGGCCTCATCATCGTCGACTACCTGCAGCTCATGCAGCCGCAAACGGCTCGCCGCGATGGCAACCGCGCCGTCGAAGTCGGCGAGATCTCGCGCGGCCTGAAGATCCTCGCCAAGGAAATGGACATGCCGGTCATCGCGCTTTCGCAGCTGTCGCGCGCGGTCGAGATGCGCGGCAAGAAGCGTCCGCAGCTTTCCGACCTGCGTGAATCGGGCTCGATCGAGCAGGACGCCGACATCGTCATGTTCATCGACCGTTCCATGGACGAAATGGAAGCCGAGCAAGACGGCCGCCCGCCGCTGAACACCGCCGAGCTCATCGTGGCCAAGCACCGCAACGGCCCCACGCGCGACATCACGCTTGCCTTCGTCCCCGAATACACCCGCTTCATGGATTACGCCGACGATTCGCGCGTCTGACCTCCTGTCCGCCCGGTTGGCGAGAGGGGGTACGTGCTCAAACAGCCCTCGCGCGCTCAGCCGTCGAATTGAACGTTGTCCCAGGGATGATGTTCAAATTTCTTGATGACCTACCTTTGCGTAGGAACGGTTCTTCAATTTGAACATCATCCCTGGGACAACGTTCAATTCGACGTCTCGCTTGCTGCGGAACTGCGCGCGTTACCCCCTCTCGCCAACCAGGCTACGCTCTTCCGCTTAAGCGCCTGTTCTTGCAGGGTGGGGGTCGGTGGCTTGTTCGTTAACTGACCTGCTATATACTTATCAACATGACCAGGAAAGTCCGATTCATACACGCAGCTGACCTCCACTTGGGGGCGCCGACGCGCGGGTTGGGGGCGTTGTCCGAAGAATGGGCGACGCGGCTGCAGACCGCCATCCCCGAGGCATACGACCGCGTCATCGAAACAGCCATCGCGCGCGAAGTCGATTTCGTCATTCTGGCGGGCGACATGTTTGACGCCTCGTACTCGTCGTACTGCGACTATCTGGGCTTCTTCGAAGGCCTCCAAAAACTGCACGAAGCCGGCATTCCGACGTACATGGTCACGGGCAATCACGACCCGTACACGTCGTGGGCGCGCAACATGCCGCGCCTACCCGAATCTGCGCACATGCTGGGCGTGGGCGTGCCGACGTTCGAGCTGTTCGAACGCGACGGCGAGCCCTTGTGCCTGATAGGCGGGCGCAGCTACTACGCGCAGGCGTGGCCGGCTGACGAGGGCATTGCCGACGGCATCACGCGCGCGAACGCCATCGGCGCGCTGAAAGAAGCCCATCCGAACGCGGCCGATGCGCCGTTTTCCATAGGGATCATCCACACGGGCCTCGACCTCGACGCAAGCAAGGCCGCCACCGACGAGAAGATGCTCCTTGCGCAGGACGTCGACTATTGGGCATGCGGGCACCTGCATCGCCATTTCGTGCGGCCGATCATCGACGACCCGCGCATCGTGTTCCCCGGCTGCGTGCAGGGGCGCGACATCAAGGAGTCGGGCGAGCGCGGCTGTTACCTGGTCGAGCTGGAAGAGGGCGTTTCGCCGCGCCTCGAGTTCGTGCCGACGGCAAGCGTCGCGTTCCACTCGCTCGACGTCGACGTGTCGGGCTGCCGCACGTTGCCCGATGTCGAGCGCGTGGTGAAGGTCGAGCTGTTCCGCGAGAACAGCCACGACTTCTGCAGCGAGATGGTCGCGCATGTGAACCTAATCGGGTCGACTGACCTGCATGGTTACCTGCGTCAATCCGATGTCGTGGCGAGCATGCGAAAGCACATCAACGACAGCTGCCCGGGTTTCTTCTGCGACGCGCTCGTCGATGGCACGCAGTTCCCTGATTACGGGGAAGAGAGCGCGCAGCAAGTTCCCCAATTGGTGAGCGAGGTGGCGCAACGGTCCGATTACCAAATGAGCCACGAACGCGAATTCGTCGACTACCTGCAAAGCACGCTCGTGCAGCGCGGCGTTCCCGTACCCGATGCCCTTTCCAGGCGCTTCGGCGATTTCCGCAAGGCCGCAAGGACGGTCGCGCTCGACTTGGTCGACGAGCGAGGCGACGGGCTGAGCGCGGAAGACGCACGCGCGGAGGTGGCGCGGCGCATTGACGCGTTCACCGACCGCACGGGGGCGTCGGACCAATCGATGTACCTGCTCGGCGGGCAGTTGGAAAGCAAGTACCTCGAGGTGCGCCGCGCAACCGAGGCGACGGCGTCGATCAGGCAGGACGATCGCGAGTTCAACGAGCTCTCTTCGGGGAAGAAAGGCATGGTCGAGCGCGTGGCAAGCCTTGGCGACGAGGTCGAGGACCTTGCCGCTTGGCGTGAACAGCTCGAAGAAGTCGATGCGGGCATAGCCAAGCGCCAAGGCGAGCTCGAGCGGCTGCGCAATTCCGCCAACGAGCTGACCGTGCTCATCGAGAACGAGGCGGTGACCGACCCGCGTCTCCTTGCCCTGACGACGCAGGACGACCGTGCGCTTCGCGACAAGCTGGAAGAGCATGCGGCCGAACGCGAAAAGCTCGTGCGCGCCGTTGACGAGGCGAAAGAGCGCAGCGCTTCGTCGAGCGCAGCATACGAAGCGCTGCTTGAAATCGACGAAGACGAGACGCATGGCGCCCGTCGGCGCACGCGCACCGTGCAGGCAGTCGTGTCGGTGCTGTTGCCGGTCATCTTCATCGGAGCCGCGATTCCGCTGTTCGTGCATGGACGCGAGATCGGTAGCCTGTCGTTCACCGTGTTCAGCATCGGCTTGGCGGTGTTGGCGTTCTTCCTGGCTGCGGCTGCGCTCGTGGTGTTGTTCCGCCCGAACAAAGACGCCGACGCGTTGGAAAACCGCCGTCAGGACGCTCATTGGATCATGCTGCAGGACAAGAAGCTGCTCGATGCGCGCATGGCAGAACGCGACGAGCTCGATGCCGAACTGCGGGGCTTGCTCGACCGCATGGGGCTCGGCAGCGCCGATGGGTCGGTTCGTCAGGCGCTCCTCTTGCTCGACGATGCGCAGGACGTGCGTGCGCGCATGGCAGAGCAGCGTCAACGTGCCATGGCCAACGAAATGCGCAAATCGTCTGCGAGCCAGGCTTTGTCGGAGCTGGAAGCCCGCCGCCGCTCCATCGAGGAAGCGGCCGGCCTCGAGCCAGACGCCCCCGTTCGCACGCTCGAGTCCGCGCTTCGTGCCAAGACGGCCGAGCACGACGAGCTCGAAGCCGAACTCGAAGGGGCGGGCGCACGGTTGGCCGAGCTTTCCCAAAAGCTCGAGCAGGCGAAAGACGACCGAACCTTCGACAGCGTGAAGCTCGACTACCACCAGATTCGCGCTCGCCTGCGCATTGCCAAGCACAATTACCTCGTCTTGCTGCTGGCCCAGCGGCTCTTACAGGACGAATAATCAACCGAAAAGGCGTGCTTCTGCCGAGTAGGCGAGTGCGCTCTTATATAATCGGACGTGCATCCAATCGCGAAAGCGTGTCATTCTGGCCAGGCCACTCTGACACATTCCACTATCCAAGGAGGCAGCGTATGAACACGGTGCTGGTCGGCGCCCAATGGGGCGACGAAGGCAAGGGCAAAGTCACCGACCTCATCGGCCACGACTACGATTTCGTCGTGCGCTACCAGGGCGGCAACAACGCCGGTCACACGGTCATTCATGGCGACACGAAACTGGCACTGCACCTTATGCCGTCGGGCGTCATGTACCCGGACGTCACGCCGGTCATCGGCAACGGCGTCGTCATCGACCCGGGCGTGCTGGTCAAGGAAATGGCCATGCTGCAGGCCGAGGGCATCAACTGCCAGAACCTGAAGATCAGCTGCGATGCCCACATCATCATGCCGTACCACAAGGACCTCGACGGCGCCGACGAGAAGCGCCTCGGCGAGAACCAGATCGGCACGACCAAGCGCGGCATCGGCCCCTGCTACCAGGACAAAGCCGGCCGCAAGGGCATCCGCGTGCAAGACCTCATGGACGAGCGCATCTTCCGCCTGAAGCTGAAGACGGCGCTCGCGCAGAAGAATCTCATTTTGGAGAAGGTGTACGGCTTGCACACGTACTCGGTCGAGGAAATCTGCGAGGAGTACCTGCCCTACGCGAAGATCCTGAAGCCCTACATGGCCGAAACCACGCAGCTTCTGAACGAGGCGCTGCGCAACGGCAAGTCCATCCTGTTCGAAGGCGCGCAGGGCACGCTGCTCGACATCGACCACGGCACCTACCCGTTCGTCACCTCGTCGCCGTGCTGTGCGGGCGGCGCGGCCACCGGCACGGGCGTGGGCCCGAAGGCCATCGACCGCGTGCTGGGCATTCAGAAAGCCTACGTCACGCGCGTCGGCGCCGGCCCCTTCCCGACCGAGCAGCGCTTCCCTGAAGACGGCGGCACGGGCGAGGAAGCCGAGATCGGCGAGAAGCTGTGCGCCGTCGGCCACGAGTTCGGCGTGACCACCGGCCGCAAGCGCCGTTGCGGTTGGTTCGACGCCGTCATCGGCCGTTACGCCGTGGAGGTGAACGGCCTTACCGACATCGCGCTGACCAAGCTCGACGTCCTTTCCGAATTCGACACCATCAAGGTGTGCGTCGCCTACGAATGCGACGGCAAGCGTTACGACTACTTCCCGATGCAGCAGTCGGTCCTGTTCCACGCGAAGCCGATTTACGAGGAGCTTCCCGGCTGGAAGGGCGAAGACATCACCGAGTGCCGCAGCTTCGACGAGCTGCCTGCCAACGCGCAGGCGTACGTGAAGCATCTCGAGGAGATCACGAACGCCCGCATCAGCTTCGTGTCGGTCGGCCCCGACCGTGACCAGACCATCGTCCGCGATTGGTACAGGGAAGAATGAGTAGCAGGACGTTCCTCCTACTCATTTCAGAATAAAATTGTCAAGGTGGGGGCAGCGTGGAAAATGAGTAGGAGGAACGTCCTGCTACTCATTTCGCAGAAGAAAGAAGGCTAGCATGAACATCCTGGTATTGGGAAGCGGCGGCCGCGAGCACGCCATCGCATGGGCGCTTTACAAGTCCCCGAAATGCGAGAAGCTCTACGTTGCATCTGGTAACGGCGGCACGGCGGGCTTTGCGGAAAACGTTTCAGGCCTGAACGCCGAGGACGGCGCGGCGGTGCTCGAGTTCGCACAGGCGCACGATGTGGAACTGGTCGTCATCGGCCCCGAAGCGCCGCTCGTGGCGGGCGTGGCCGACGTGCTGCGCGAAGCCGGCATCCCCGTGTTCGGCCCCGACGCGCAGGGCGCCCAGCTGGAAGGCAGCAAGACCTTCTGCAAGGAATTCATGATGCGCAACAACCTTCCCACGGCCGAGTACCTTTCGACCGACGACGAAGCGGCTGCGCATGCCTACATCGACGAGAAGGGCGCGCCCATCGTGGTGAAGGCCGATGGCCTGGCCGCGGGCAAGGGCGTCGTGGTGGCGCAGACCGCCGACGAGGCCCACGAAGCCGTGGCCGAGTGCTTCAAGGGCGCGTTCGGCGAAGCCGGCAACACGGTCGTCATCGAGGAGTGCCTGACCGGTCCCGAGTGCTCGATGCTGGCGTTCGTCAGCGCGGGCAAGGCGTATTGCATGGCTCCCAGCCAGGACCACAAGCGCGCCTACGATGGCGACGAAGGCCCCAACACGGGCGGCATGGGCGCGTACAGCCCGGTCCCCATCGTGACCGACGACGAGCTTGCCCGTATGGAAGAGGTCATGGCCCAGGCAGCTGCCGCAACGGCGAAGGAATTCGACCACGATTACCGCGGCGTGCTGTACGGCGGCTTCATGCTGACGCCGAAGGGCCCCAAGCTGCTGGAATACAACGCGCGCTTCGGCGACCCGGAAACGCAGGTCGTGTTGCCGCGCCTCGAATCCGACCTGGTCGACGTCATGCTGGCCGTGGCAGAGGGCCGTCCCGATGACATCAGCCTTACATGGGCTGACAAGTGGGCGGTCACCGTGGTGCTTGCCAGCCAGGGCTACCCGAAGGCCTACGAGAAGGGCAAGGTCATCACGGGCATCGACGCTGCCGACGCGCTCGACGACGTGAAGGTGTACCACGCCGGCACGGCCATGCGCGATGGCGAGCTGGTTACCGCCGGTGGCCGCGTGCTGAACGTCACGGCGATGGGCCCCACGTTCCAGGAAGCGCGCGAGCTCGCGTACAAGGCCTGCGACCTCATTCAGTTCGAGGGCAAGCAGAACCGCACCGACATCGGCCTGCGCGCCATCAATGGCCGCAGCTCCTGGGAATGAGTATCAGGACGTTCCTGCTACTCATTTCGAGACAGGGTATCAAGTTTGACTTTACAATGCGGAAAATGAGTAGCAGGAACGTCCTGATACTCATTCCGTGGCGACGGTAAAGGGGGCATATGCTTTCTGAACGCCTGATCAGCCTTGCAGTGCGCGAGACGTCGAAGAACTACCTGAAGATAAACCACACGACCGACACGCACGTGCCCGGCCCGAAGCCGGGGCAGAAGTACATGCTGTACATGCACGTGCCGTTCTGCACGAAGCTGTGCCCGTACTGCTCGTTCAACCGGTTCCCGTTCTCCGAGAAGCGCGCCGTACCGTACTTCGAGTCGATGCGCAAGGAGATGCGCATGCTGGCCGATCTGGGCTACGACTTCGACAGCGTTTACATCGGCGGCGGCACGCCCACGGTCATGATCGACGAGCTGTGCGCCACGATTGACCAGGCACGCGACCTGTTCAGCGTGAAGGAAGTTTCCAGCGAGACCAACCCGAACCACCTGGTGCCGGAAATCCTGGAGAAGCTGGAAGGGCGCGTGCAGCGCCTGTCCGTTGGCGTGCAAAGCTTTGATGACGGCCTGTTGAAGCAGATGGACCGCTACGACAAGTACGGTTGCGCCGACGAGATCGTCGAGCGCATTCAGCTAGCCACGCCGTACTTCACGAGCATGAACGCCGACATGATCTTCAACTTCCCGGCGCAAACCGAGGACATGCTCATTCACGACATCGAGCGTATCGTGGAATCGGGTTGCACGCAGACGACGTTCTACCCGCTCATGGCTTCGCCGTCGGTCGAGCGTTCGCTGGCGCGCACGGTGGGCAAGGT
>JAFUCC010000049.1 GCA_017459925.1 Eggerthellaceae bacterium | reverse complement strand
GCCACGGCCTCGGCGGCGTCGAGCTGTGCCGACTGCGTGATCTTGGCGCGCTCCGCCTTGCCGGTCTTGTACGCCCTGTCGACCGCCTTCTCGGCGGCCTCGAGCGCCTTCAGCCTGGCTTCGAGGTCGTCTGTTTCTTCGACTGCCTTGGCAGCGGCCGCTTCGGCGGTTTGAGTTTCCTTGATATCCATGGTTTATTGCTCCTTTTGCGAGCTTTGCTGCCTAATCGCGGCTCCTCTACCTTTCACACGACGGGCACTTGGCTCCCAACATCAGTCTAACATTGGGGCCAAGTGCCTATAGTACAACGCCAATGGCTGCGGGAACGACGCGAACCGATTACGCGTTCGGCCCCCACACGTTGATGCGCTCTTCGGGCGCCAGGTACATGCCGTCGCCCTCCTGCACGCCGAGCTGCTCGTAAATCGGGCCGAACATCTGCGCGTTAACGTTAAGGCGCTGGTTGTTCAGCGTATGGGTATCGATGAGCAGTGACGGAAGCGCCTGCTCCTGCACCACTTGCCCCCACAGGTTCGCGAAGGCGCCGAAGAACTCCTCGTAGTCGAGGCCCTGCGTTTTGCCGGCAATCTCCAAAACTGCCTGCATGCCGCACAGGTCGGCAGTCGCTTCGGTGACGACGTTCTCGCCGTTCATCGTAACGCCAGGTGTTACCTCGATACCGTTATAATACGCGGCGATCGTCGGCGCTTTCAGCACGTACGCGTCCACGTCGGCGTCTGCAAACACGGGGTTGGGCGTGCCGTAGGCGTCGAACTGTGCGCCCGCGATTCCTCGCCCACCCATGCGGTCTCGTCGACGAGGTCCTTGTACGCGCTCACGAGGTCCTGCGAAAGGTTGGTGAGACGCTCCTTCGCGTTTGCGCCCAGCGCCTCGCTCACATAGGTATTAGCCAGGACGACTGCCAGCGTGTCCATGCTATCGCATGCTTTGTAGGCGAACGTGTCGGCGTCGTCGACGACATCGCCCGACTGCTCAAGCATCTGGTTGAGGACCGACGGATCGCGGTACGGGCGCGTCTCGTTGAGCACCTTGAGCGCGGCGATCTCTTTGATGACGTCGATGTTCTCGTCCTTCCACACCTCGTCGAGGGCCGCCGTCCATCCGGGCGCCGAGCTGTACAGAGGGGAGTTGCCCTTTCCCAGCTTGTCCAGCACTGCCTTCATGGGGAAATTGGGGCACGAGGCGCACAGATCGTCGAGCGAGATGTAACCCTCGCGCGCCGCTTGGGCTGCAGCGCCGAAATCCTGGGTCGAGTACTTGCCGCTGTAATTTTCCTCGATAGAGGAAACGGCGTCGATGCGGTCGAGGTAGGGCTGCACATCTGCCATCCCCGTCTTCTGCAAGGTCTCAGCATCCGCCGCCTGGTTGAAGAAGATGCGCAGCTGATCCAGGTCGTGGCCCGACTTCGAGCTGTCCTTGATCGCACTCAGGCAGGTGGCCACCAGCTCGGGAGCGTAATCCTCCATGGCCGAGCTGGGCTGCTCCTGATGGGCCGAAAGGTAGTCGTAGGCGTAATGCGTGTACAGGTCGTCTTTCGCCTCGGGTTGCTGCGCCGGCAGGTTGCCCTGCAGGATCGACGTGACCCAAGGCTTGCCCAGAAGCTCGCCCGACGCCTCGGAGGACGCGCTCGCGTCCTGGCTCGCGCTGGCGCCGTCAGCCGACGAGCTTCCCGCCGACGAACTGCTGCTCGTTCCCCCGCCGCAGGCGGCGAGCACGACAGCCATCGCCAAGGCGAGGACCATCGCGGAAAGAGCCTTGAACTGTTTCATGCTTCCCCCCCATTCTGCTGCCTATGCCGGCGGCATAAACCACATGGGAGCCGGCAATTTGGGGACAATCACCAATTGCCGACTCCCAAGCTTACCTCCTTGCGATACCGGGTTTACTTGCCGGCTTCACGCTTGATGTTGTTGGCGATCCAGAACAGCAGGACGTCCAAAACAAGGCCGACGATCAGAGAGATCGCGTTCTGCCCGAACGAGCCGTTGACGATCGCGTACACGAGGCCCACGACACCCACGATCACGCCGATGAGGGCGAACACCCACACGATCATGATCTTCTGGTTGTCGTTGGCCGCGCGGACGCCGAAGATGCCGCAGAGCAAGCTCCACACGGCCTCGATGATAATGATGGCCGACAGGACGGCGAGGCCCGCAGAGCCCGCAGCCACTTCGTCAGCCGTCAGCTCGCCGGTCATCCCAGCTGTACCCACTGCACCGCCGAGCAAGCCCGTGGAGATTCCGGCAATCAGGCCCAACACCGCGCCGACGATTTCGATGATCGAGATGACCAACAACACTTTTTGACTTCCGCTACGTTCCATATCAGGGGGGTTCGACTTACGATCGAGCCTGCCTTTGCTTGCGAAACTGTTCGGGACGAAGCACGCCGACGGAACGTAGAATGCGCAGAAACGAAACACGGCGATGGCCAGGTGGAGCCATGCGGGTGTACGGGTGCAGCATGGTCGGACGCGGAAGCACCCGACACGCTCTAAGGCAGCGAGGCGTTTGCCGATTCGGCTAAGTGCGCAACCAACTAATAGATGGTAAAACGGGCGGAGGAGAAGCCGACTTCCCTCACGCGGATGAAATGGTCCGTCACGTATCGGTAGAGCCCCGCCTGGTTGGTTACGACCAGCTGGTAGGGTTCGTCGTATTCCGCCTCGCTCAGGGTCAGCACTCGGCCGTCCGAGCCGTCGCTTGCTAGCGGCAGAAGCTCGTAGAAGTTGGATCCCATTGCAGGCGTCATGGCGAACAGGTCCGTGTCGTCCGCCACGGCCTTTCCCAGGAGCCCTACCGGGGAGTACAGGTAACCGTGGTTATGGGGGAGGTCCCCGGTGTAGGCCTTCACCCGCCGCATGGACTCGTACATCTCGCCCGCCCCGTAGGCGACCGTGCGCTCGAGCTTCGGCCAGAGCTCGCATGCAACCGGCTTGCCCTTGTTCTGCGATAGGACCGCCCTTGCTTCGGCGGCTCGCTTGGCATCCGCTTCGCCCACGAGCGCCAGAATCGCATCCTGCTCATCGTAGAGGAGGTCGAAAGCATGTGCGAGGTTGGCAGCGTCGATGGCCACGATTTGCTCGAGGTCCGGGGACAGGAGCGCGTCGGCCATCAGGTGCACGTACAGGTCGTCGCCCTCGTGGGAATAGTAGACGCCTTCCCTGGAGCTGAAATCGATCTCGTATTCCGGATGGCTCGGGATGTAGTCGTTGATCAGGCTGCGCACCAGGGTGGTCTCGATGTCGGCCACGACCGCCCGGTCGTTGGTCATCCGCCTCGTATTCTGGATCTTCGCGAGCAGCGCGCTCTTCTTATGCGCCAGCGTTTCGGAGAGCGCGTCGACGAACTGGATGAAGTGGGGCTGCGTGCTCGGCAGCAGAAGGCTCTCGTCCTCCGTTGTGAAATAGCTCTGGATCGGCAGGGAGGTCAGGATGTTCTGCTCTCCGATGTTCGTCTGCAATGCGATCAGCGGCTTCAAGGAGGCAGCTGTGCTCAGGGGGACGCGGAAGCGGTAAGCGTCTATCGTCTTCAGGGTCTTGAAGGAGTACTTCTCGCCGTAGTCCGTCGACGTGTTCTCCAGAAGGATCCTGAACAGGGCGTTGGAGCCGTTTTGCATGCTCCTGACGTGGAGGCCCGAATAGGGGTCGTCCGGGTTCAGGATCACCTCGCGCGGAATGTAGTACAGCATGTTGCAGGCTTCCAGATCCCTGCCCTTGGAGGGCTCGAGCATCTTCGTGTTCATGATGTAGGGGCCGAGGATGTCCCGAATCTTCGCGCGCTCTTCTGCGGTGATGGACTTGGAGTTCAGGATGAAGAAGGACTCGCGCATGCAAAGCCCCTGCACGTCGTCGGTCTCGATGCCATACTGCAAGAACATGTCGAACAGCTTCGCGAATCCTTCTGCATACGCGATCAACGTGGCCCCGTCCTTGTCGGTGCTCTGCACCAGCGACGCGGCGTTGACATAATAGTGGTAGCCGATCAGCTGCGGGAGGTAGCAGATCCTGTCTGCAGCGGCGAACACCTGCGCGACGTACGCCATGTCTTCGGCATATGGAATGTCCTCGTCGAACAGGAGGTTGTTGCCCATCAGGAACTCGCGGTCGTAGGCCTTGGACGTGACCATCCCGAAAACGCCGTCGAACATCTTCTCGACGTCCCAATTCCCCTTTTCGACGACGATCCTCTCGTTTGCCTGGTTCCAGAGGACCGTTTCCGTGTAGACCTCCAGCCCGGGGCGCTCCAGCTCGTATTCCCTGCGGAAGCACACGACCTGGGGATGGGATTTCCGGAACTCGTCCAAGACGGCCTCGAAGCACCAGGGGGTGAAGCTGTCATCGCCGTCGAGGAAGGCGATGTAGGGCGCCGTGGCGAAGGTCAGCCCAAAGTTCCTCGGGCTGGACGGGGTCCTGGCGTCGTTGTTCAGCACCGGCGTGAGCACGTTGTCGCACCCCGCAAACATCTCCGGGACTTCCGTCAGGTAGCGGTCCTCGCAGTTGTGCAGGACGATGATCCACTGGATGTTCTCGAAGCCGACCGTCTGGGAGATGACGGAATCGCGCGCCGCCTCGAACATCGCCAAATCCACGTTGTGAAAGGGCGTGATTACCGATATCGCATAATTATTCTTGCTCATGTCACAACTCCTATATGGTTTTCTGCTTATCCCTTTATACGGCCGCGAAAGCCCACGTCCCAGAAAAACCAGAAACGCCGGAAAGCGGAG
>JAFUCC010000224.1 GCA_017459925.1 Eggerthellaceae bacterium | reverse complement strand
ATGCCGGCGTCTTCCTGGTAGCGCGAGTCGCAGCCATCGCCGCGGATGACCAAGTAGCGGCCTTGAAGCACCATGGACAAGCGGTCGGCCACGTTCGGCTCGCGTTCGATGACCGCCACCTCGTTGCCGCTTTGCAGCAACACCGTGGCCAGGTACTCTCCCACTTTCCCGCCGCCGTTGATGACGATGTACATGTGCGCACCTCCAAATGTGTCGACCTGGCCTGGTCAGTTCGACACATCGCCGCTTTACGATTGAATGTACTTGCCGAAGTCGTCGATGAGGTCGTGCCTCACGCAGGCAAGCACCAAATCGCCGTGATAGAGCGTCGACTCGCCCGTGGGGATGGACGACGCCGAGCCGTCCTTGCGCTCGAACGCGATGATGCGAATATCGTGATCGCGCTCGATATCGTGAACGCGCAACGCGCCGCGCTCGGTCCACGACAAGTCGATGGAAAACCGCAGGACCTCGTAATCGCCGAACGTGTCGAGATGCGACCCGTGTCCGGCAATGGCCTTGCTGAACACTTCCTCGGCGACCAGCGTCGTGCCGCAGACGTAGTCGATGCCGAGCTGCATGTACGCGCGCTCGTGGTCGTGGTTGTACAGGCGCGCGATGACGTGCGGCACGTCATACAAGCGACTTGCCACCTCGGTGACCATGAGGTTGGCGTTGTCGGATTGGGTGACGGCGGCCACGACGTCGCAGTCTTCGACGCCCGCTTTCACAAGCGTGTCCTCGTCGTAACCGATGCCCTGAACGGTGGACCCGTTGAAGTTGCGGCCCAGATTGTTGAACGCATCGGCGCGCCAGTCGATGACGCACACGTTATCGCCGTTGTCGGAAAGCATCGACGCGATGCGCGAACCCACGCGCCCGCAGCCTACCACGATTACATTGCGCATGCCGATTCCTTTCGAGTGGTAGCGAGTGTCATTTTCTCACAGAATTGGAAAACTGGCACAATGAGTAGCAGGACGTTCCTGCGACTCATTTTGGGTACGGAAATGAGTCGCAGGAACGTCCTGCTACTCATTGGTATTAGATGAAGGACATCTGGCCGAGCGTGTTGTTATACCACTCTTGCCAATTGGGCGGGCAGTAGCTTTGAGCGGCATCGACCGTGATGCTGTAGCCGTAGCCAGCGGCCAGGCCGGCCACGTGGGCGCGAATGGCGGATTCCCAATCGCCCCAGCTGGAATTGCCCCAACCCCAAGCGTTGCAAGAGCGGAAGCACACTTCGCCCTTCGAGCTTTCAGTGTTCGAGATGGCAGGCGACCAACGCGGATCGACGCCGTTATCCCAAGCCGCCTCGGCGAACACCCAGCCATAACCCTCGAGCGGGGAGCCCGCCAGGTAACTGTCGATACGGCCCGACCATTCGGCCATGAACGCCTCTTTGCCGACCGACCAATCGACTGCGGGCAGGCTGTACTCGATCAGCTCGGGATCGGGGGCCTCGCCGCTGACGGTCTCTGCGGGCGTTTCGACGCCCTGCTTCGCCTTCTCGGCGGCCATGCGCTCGAGAGCCGCGGCGTTCTCGGCCGCGATACGCTCTTGCTCTGCGCGTTCCATGTCGTCAATCATGCGCATGCCAGTATCGAGATTGCGGGGCGTAGCCTCGGCAAGGGCGGAGCGCTCGAAATACTGGAAGGTCTCGGATTCAACCGCCACCTCGGCACGTTGGGCGAGCGTTGCGGCATGGGTAGTGGACTTGCTGAAGCCGAACGCGCCAGCACGCTCCATGTCGTCCATGGAATCGGCTGAGGCCACGCCAAAGCCGACGCCACAAACGATGGCGGCAATAAAAATGCCGGCTATGGCGGTGAACACCATATTGCCGGCTGTACGTTTAGGCTGCTTCCGACTCATATTTCAATTTTCTCTCTCGGCAACGGACTGCCATTGCCGCGGGGAGTATTTTACCGTACCCGTTTTGAGCGATGCAATTTCTTGTGAAGGGCCGCTTCACGGTTTGTTCGCTTGACAACCTGGGCAAACCTGTGATTCGCCCATAGGAAGCGCAACATATGCCGACCCCCGATTGCGGGCACACAAAATCTCGACACGAACAAACGTGCCTTCATGCGAAGCGGAATCGGGCGCGAACGGTTTGCCAGAGTGGTTGAAAGGCATGCGTAGGTTCCGGTTTAGCCCGATGCGGGGTGCCGCCGCTTGCGCAGGCGGAGGAAAACATCGGGATGGCTTGTTTGTCACGCCGCCGAGCAACTGTAGGCGGCGCCCCGCGTCGGACTAAACCGGAGCCTATCGAGCAGTTCCCGCTAGCTATTCACGAAGGAAATCTGGAGAGAGCGCCCATCGGGCATGTTGAAGAGCAGCGTTTCCATTTCTCCCGGAAGCGCGCAGGCGGTTAGCGCGATGACGCAAAACGCGACGATGAGAAACGCGCCCACCACCATGAGCGCGTTAATGCCGCGATACGCCCCGAAGCCAAATGCGATGACGGCGCCGACGACAAGCGGCCAGGCCATCTCGAACGCACACGGAATCGTATGCCACGACATGACGCCGAGCGACATGGGCAGCAACGTGGCGGCAAGCGACGTGACGACGATGCCCAGGGAATGCCACGCCATCTCGAGGTGCGTCGGAATGGGAATGATGATGAGGCACAGACCCAACATGAGCAGCCCCACCGGCCAGAACTGCCACCATTCGGTTCCGGGCATGAACGGGGAAAGGTTGGTGGCGATGAGCAGGAACAATAGCAACAGCGCCACGGCGACCGCCAAGCGCGCGAGCATCGAGGCGCCGTCGACGTTCGTCTTGCGCACGTCTTTCACGGCGCGGCCAGTCGCGCAATCGATGCACCCGAGCGCGCTCGACTCGGCGCTTTCGGGTGTGATTTCAAACGGCATGCCCTGATTGGCTTCGCGGGGAAGGCGGGCCCACAAGATGAGGTAAACGATACCGCCGAGCCCGAATGTCATGACCGTAATGAGAATTGCGAGGATACGCGTGACGATGGGGTCGAGGTCGAAACGCTTGGCAAGCCCTGCGCACACGCCGCCAACGCATGCGTCATGCGAACGGCAAGCACGCTTCTCGACCGCTTGCGTCGTCACCTATCCCCCGTTTCGAACCTTACCCGAGCACTATCGCCCCCGTATCGCTGGCGGGCGCGATGAATCGCGCCCCTACGGTTCAACGGGCGCTTGGCTCTCTTCCAACTTCACAACCTGCACGGTGCGGATACGGCGCCGCCGCATGGTCCGTACCTTGAAACGGTACCCGTCGACGACAAGCTCATCGCCCACCTGCGGCACCGCGTCGGCGACATGCAACAGCCAACCCGCAATCGTGTCGTACTGGTCGGACTCGACGACCGGCCAACCCATTTCGAGCGCGTCCCCGACAGGCAGACGACCGTCGACCAGCCACTCCGTTTCGGTCAGGCGCGTTACGTACGGCACTTCGGAGTCGGTCTCGTCGATGATTTCGCCGACGATTTCCTCGACAATATCCTCGAGGGTAATTAAACCATCGGTGCCACCGTATTCGTCCACCACAATGGCCATTTGTTGCCTATTCGTTTGCATCTCGGACAACAGGGGGAACAGATCCTTCGTCTCGGGAACGAACAGGGCTTCTTGGGCGTAATCGGAAACGGGTCCGTCGATGTCGCCGTCGAGCACGGCGGGGATGAGGCTCTTGTAACGCACGACGCCGATGATGTGATCGAGGTCCTCGTGGAAAACCGGAAGGCGCGAATACCCCGTGCCGCGCATGCGCTCGAGGGCGGCGCGTACCGTTTCGGTGTCTTCTACGGCGATGATGTCGACGCGCGGTTGCATGACATCGCGCACGGTCAGCTCGTCAAGCTCGAGGATTTCGCCGATCATGCGCTTCTCGTCGTCGAGCAGCTCGTCGTTGTCGTCGACGAGCTCTTTGATCTCCTCTTCGGAAACCTGGCGCTTGCCACGGCCGAACAAACCGCTGAACAGACCAGGCTTGGTACTATCGCCTTCCTTCGACATGGAATTCCTCTTCCCTCCGCGAACCGGCCGGCGCGGCCGCATGCGCTAAATGACGAACAGAACGACTGACAAGAACAGGCACGTGCACCCTGCAAACGCGACAAGATGGAACACGAAGCGCAGATAGCGCACGCCGCTGAACCACCTGAACCCAAGGCTGATAGCAAGCACGAGCAAGGCCGCCATCAGCAACACGAACCCGGGCGTGGCAAGCGACGACGCCAACGCCGGGATGAACGCGAGGAACGCCACGCACATGATGGCGTAGATGATTCCGTGAATCCAACGCGGGCGCGTGGCCCACACTGCCTCGATGACGACGCCCGCAATGGCGAACAGCCACTCGGCGATGCAAAGGCCGGTGCCGCCGGCGCCGCTGAGCGTGATGAGGCAATACGGCGTGAACGCGCCGGCGATGAGCAGGTACGTGGAGCTGTTGTCGAGCACCTTGAAGACGCGTTTGGCGCCATCGGATTGCAGCGCATGGTACAGCGTCGACATGACGAACGACAGCACCATGGGAATGGCGAAAAGCAGCGCTGCAAGCAGGCGTATGCCCCCGCCATGGCTGATCGCCACCACGATGAGGATGATGAGAGCCACAAGGGCCAACGCGGCAGCGACACCCTGGGAAACGGAGTTTGCGACCGTCTCGCCTAGCGTGAACTCGCGCCCTGCATAGTCGTCGCGCTGGCGAGCGCGGCGGCGGCGCTTGCGCGCGCGGGCGTAGTCGGACATTTCCGACTCGGGCTTGAACTGAGAAGGCACCCAGACCGGCACGTCAGCCGACGCCGGCTCGGGACTTGCTGCAGGTGTTTCCAATTTATTCATGCGTTCATTCTAATACATCGCCATAAACCTACCCACAATGAAGGGCAGAGCAGGTTGAATTGCGCCTAAGCGGAAGAGCGGAGCTTTGGCGGAGGGTTGAACGTCACCCCAGGGAAGATGTTCAAATTGAAAGAATGCCTTTGCGCAAAACAGAGCTTCAGCAAATTTGAACAT
>JAFUCC010000223.1 GCA_017459925.1 Eggerthellaceae bacterium | reverse complement strand
ACCTAGGCCGCCAATGGGGATGTCGGCGATGCCCGCATATTCGTCAGCCGTTGCAGCGTCGGGCTTTTCCAGCGGATTGTACGGAATGCCGTCGTCGGAAATCGTCACCGCGAGCAACGGCGGGTTGTCATCATATTTGACGTCGATGCGCACCTCGCCGGGATTGTCGGGCGTGGCATCGGGATACGCGTAGTGGCACACGTTCACGAACAGCTCTTCAGCTGCGATGTCGAGCGGGTTGTACACCGACTTCGGAGCATCGCGGCGCTCCAGCTCCTCGTGGATGAAGTTGAATACGTGCCCGAGGTTATCAACGTCTGCATCAAGTATCATGACTGCCTTCTTTCCGACACTCATAACATATTTTACATGTACCCGGTCTTTTCCAGCTGTTCCTCGAAGAAGTCATTGAGCTTGCGGAACGGGCGGCGCAGGGGCAAGCCGATGACGAGCATGGCGCCGGCCATGACGACGAGCGCCCCGATGGTGACGATCGCGGCAGGCCAGTAGATGCCCGCAACGCATTCCTGCAGCAGGGTCATGGCGTGGTAGAACGGCAGGAACGGCACGATGTTGAACAGCAGCGGGTCGAGCATCTGAGCAGGGAACGTACCGCCCGAAGCCGCCACTTGCATGATCAGCAAAATGACGCACAGCGCCTTGCCAACGTCGCCGAACAGCTCGGTGATCGTGTACACGATGAGGCAGAAGATCTGCCCGATGAACAGGCCGAACAGCAAGAATAGCACCGGGTGCACGCACTGGATGTGCAGGAACATGAGGTCGCCCAGCAGCACGAGCGCACCCTGCAATAACCCGATGAAACCGAAGATGCCGTAGCGCCCGAAGAACTCGTGGCGCGGACGCACCTTGCCGTAGCGCTGGCGCAGTTCCTCGATGCGCTCTTCGACCACGTGCACGCGCATGGTCGAGATCATGACGAGTGCGCCAACCCATAGCGACAGCACCGTGTAGAACGGCGCCATGGCCGAACCGTAATTCGACACGGGGTACATCGCCTCGCGTTGCAGCTGCACGGGTGCAGCCAGGCTGGCGGCGAGCATCTCGGGGTCGCCGCCCAGGATGACGTCCTCGATCTGCTTCAGGTCACCCGATTTCAAGGCGTCGGCCACGCGCTTCTTCGTGGCGTCGATGTTCGTGGCGGATGATTCGAGCTTGTCAGCCGCCTTGTTCAGGCCGCCCGACAGCGATGCCAGCTGGCTGGAAAGGCCGCCCGTGCTGTCGCCGAGCCCGTCGAGCGCGCCCTCGAGCCCGCTGACGATCGAAGACGTTGAAGACGAGACGTTTTCCATCGTGTCGCGCAACTCGTCGATGGAAGGCACGATCGTGTTGTTGAAGTACGACTTCGCATCCTGCAGCTCGGCGTTGGCGTTCGCGATGAGCTCATCGGTGTCGGCGCGCGCTTGCGCAACGTCGCCGGGCACCGCTTCGGCGTTCGCCTTCGCGTCCTGCAGCTTGTCGAGCACCGCCTTGAATTCCTCGTCGGCAACGCCTGGGTTATCGGCCTGCAGCTCTTCGACTCGCGCAATGGCATCGTCGATGAGGCTGGGCACTCCGTCGGCCCCCGCCTCCAACAACTCGAGCGCAGCGTCGATGATCCCCTGGATCTTGTCGATGTCGATGCTCCGCCCGTCGAGCATCTGCTGCACGACCGAGATTGCGCCGTCGAACGCCGACGACGCGTCAGCAAGCCCCGTCTTCGCGTCGCCCACGGCGTCCTTCGCAGATGCGCTCGCGCCCTTCAAGCCGTCGATGGCCGCGCCCGTGGTGTCAACGATGCCCGCAATCGTCCTGCACAGGCCCGCGATGGACACGATTTCCCTCGAGGCGCTCTTGGTGTCGCGGGTCGCGTCGTCAAGGTGCTTGCTCATCGTGGTGACGTAGGTGCTCATGCGCGGGTTCGTCACGTAGTTCATCACGTCGTATGCGACGGAAAGCGCTATCTGGTCGACGCGCTCGGTGAAGCTGACGCGGATGTTTTCCTGAATGGCGTCGGCGCCCTTCTGCGTGATGATGGGCGCGATGGGGTTTTCCTTCTCGTTGGTGTAGTACACCACGTCGGGGTAATCGGCGTCGTCGACCAGGTAGGTCATCATGTTGCGGCTGAAGTCGCTCGGTATCTCGATGGCGGCGTAGTACTGGCTGCTCTTCACGCCTTCGATGGCCTCGTCCTTGCTGACGAACACCCAATCGAAGCTCGTGTTGCCACGCAGTTGCGAGATCACCGTGTCGCCGATGTTGATGGTCACGGGAATGAGCTCGCCTTTGTAGCCTTCATCCTCGTTGGCCACTGCCACCTGCAAGTTGCCTGTGGAGCTGTACGGGTCCCAGCTGCCGGCGATGTTGAACCATGCGTACATCGACGGCGTGATGACGAGCAGCATGATGACCACGACGCCGACGACGCTCTGGAAGCCCAGGCGCATGTCGGTCGCGAAGATGTCGCGCGTGGGACCCGACTTCTTGGCCTCGGCATCCGCGGGCGAAATCGGCGCAGTTGGAGCGCTTTCCCCGTCTTCGAGCATCATGCTGACCATGTCGAGGTAGTCGCCTTCGTCCCCGAAGTCGCTCATGATCTGCAGACCCAGCAGACGCGTTTCCTCGGCGATCGTGCGGTGCGTGTATTCCAGCACGGTCAGCGCAAGCAGCACGACGAGCAACAGCACCACCATGATGACCAGCGCGCCGAGCTTCACGTCGATGCTTAGCCCCGCCACTAGATTAAACGGGAGCAAAAGCACCAGCAACGCGAACGGGATAACGAACGTAGCAACAACGCCCACCTGGCGCCACTTCGGGTACACGCGGTTGAACCGCCACGCCCGCTCCTCGAAGCCGTCGGCATACGCACCGTGCGAGGTCATCATCCTGAACACGCCGCGCAGCCGGTCGGTTTCGCCCTTCGTGTGCTCTTCGCTCGCAAAGAATCCGGCCTGGTTCATCTCGTCGTCGAACATCGTCAGCACGTTGGCCATGAGCGGACGTAGCGCAAGTCCGATGACGAACGCAATTGCCACGATGACGATCAGCAGAAACGCCACGTCGCGCAGGTACGACAGGCCGTACATGCCCGAAAGCGCCTCGCGCATGGCGTCGATGCCGTACGTGAACGGAAGCAGCGGGTGGATTGTTTGGAAGAAGCTCGGCATCATCTGGATGGGGTACATGCCCGACGAGCCCGGCACCTGCATGATGAGCAGCAGGATGCACAGCGTCTTGCCTATGTTGCGGAACGTCTTCACCAGCGCGTAAATCAGGTTCATGTACGCGAACGAGCACACCGCGCCCGCCAGCATGAACAACGCCGGATTCTCGCAGTCGATGCCGAGCAGGATGTCCACGCCGCAGATGACCTGCGACTGGATAAGCGACAAGACGATGAACAGCAGCCACCGCCCGAAATAGCGCTGACGCGTGGTGGCCCTCTCGAAGCCCTCGGCGTTCACCTCGACCTTCATGAGCGACACCAAGATGAAGCAGCCGATCCACAGCGCGAGGTTCGTGTAGAACGGCGCCACCGCCGTGCCGTAGTTCGAAACCGGGTTGATCTTCTCGGTGACCATGTGCACGGGCGACGAGATGAACGTGCCGACGTTTTCCGGGTCGACGTTCAGCAGGTCGGAAAGACGGTTGACCTCGAGCGCGCTGCCGATGGCCCCGATGTCAGTTACCGTGCCCTTCAGGCTGGCGCTCATGGTGGAAAGCAGCGTCTTCGCGTCGGCGATGGCGCTCGCTGCCGTTTGCAGCGCACCGTCGGTTTCGGAAAGCACGCCCATCAGCGTGACGATTTGGGGCTCGAATTGCTCGACCGCGCCTGACAGCTTCGAGAACGACGTCGAAAGGCTGACGGTCCCGGAGCTCAATTGGGGCATGACCTCATTCGAGATGCGGTTCGTCGCCGATGTCACATTTTGTGACATTTCCTGAACATTGCCGTTTATCTCTCCAACCCTACCGTTCACGCCTTCCACGGCGGAGGCCGCAAGGCCGACAGCGGCATCGATGAGGGACACGGCGCCTTCCAGCCCCGGCACGCTTGCTGCGGCGTCGCGCAGTGCTTCGAGCTTCACCTCTGTTTCCTGCAGGTCCTTCGTCGCCTGCGCAAGCGTGGCGCTCGACTGCCCCGCCAGGTTCGACACGGTGGCTGCGGAATCGAGGATGGTCTTGGAAAGCCGGCCCTCGAAATCGTTCGTCTGCGTCCGCAGGTCGTTCAGCTGACCAGACCCCTGCGCAAGTGCCGACGCAATGGCGGGCAACTGTTCCGACGTTCCCGCCAAGGCGGCATTTGCGCCGTTGGCAGCGTCGCGCCACCCGGCAATCGAGCTCGTCGCATCATCGAGCGAGACGATGATCTTGTCGATGTCTTCTTGTACGGCCTTGATCTCGGCGATGGCGGACTGGTTGGTCTTCTCGGCGCGCGCTTCGACATCGTCGGCGACGCTTTGCGCCGACACGATGATCTTCTCGTTGACGGTCGACGAGAAGTTCTGGTTGATCTGCCGGATGAGCGTCTGCGCAGCCGAGTCGGTGACCTTTGTGGCCACGGCGTTGTACTTCTCGTTGGGGTAGTAATAGATGGTCGGAGGCGCGTCCGAGCCGGTGAAGATGCCGACCAGGTTCTTGCTCAGGTCCTCGGGGAACACGATTGTGGCGTACACCTCGCCCGTCCGGGTGAGGCTAAGCGCCTCGTCCTCGTCGTCGTAGAACCGCCAGTCGATGCTGTCGTTGTCATGCAGCTGCGTGACGACCTGCTCGCCGACGTTCACTTCTCCGGCCAGGTCGCTTTTCGTTCCCTTGTCGTGGTTCACGACGGCGATGGGCATGCTGCCCGTGTTGGCATACGGATCCCAGTTCGCGATGATGCAGTACCACGCATACAAGCCCGGCAGCACCATCAGGGCGCCCACCACCAGCAAGGCGATGGGGTTCTTCAGCAGTGCGAGCAGATCGCGTTTGAGTATTCCGAATGCCGTTTTCATATGGTGCAATTATATGGGAGTGGGACATTGGGGGCAGGGGAAAGTGTCCCACTGGAAACCAGTGGG
>JAFUCC010000222.1 GCA_017459925.1 Eggerthellaceae bacterium | reverse complement strand
GTCGCTCGCCGGCTCGGCGTCGACCAGCTGGTCGGAGACGCCGATACCCGTGACGTCGACGGCGCCGTCGACGTGGTGCTAGACGCAGTGGGAAGGCGCGACGATCCCCTGACCGCAGAGCGCCTTTTCGGCTGGCATGCGGCTTTGTTCCCTACCGGTTACAGCAACCTGCACAAGATCAATGTCGCCACATTCCGCACATCGCCCATGGAGGTCGTGAGCGGCCCAATCGGCCACGAGAAAGTCCATTACGAGGCGCCTCCGGCGCACGACGTCCCCGGTCTCATGGCGGAATTCCTTGCATGGTTCAACGCCGAACCGGATTGCGACCTACTCGTGAAAGCCGGCCTCGCGCACCTGCGTTTCCTTACCGTGCACCCCTTCGACGACGGAAACGGTCGCATCGCAAGGGCCCTGACTGAAATGCTCCTCGCACGAAGCGACAACAGTCCTCGGCGCTTCTACAGCATGGCGGGCTACATAGCGGCACACCGGGAGGGATACTACGAAGCCATAGAGCGAGCCCAGAAGGGCACCCCAGACGTGTCGCAGTGGCTCTCGTGGTTCCTGCAAGCCCTGAAGGCCGCAATCGAAGCCAGCTCGGATGAGGTGGGCGCCATCCTGTCCCGCAGCGCCCTCTGGGCCTCGCTCGACGCCATCTCCCTGAACGAAAGGCAACGCAAGGTGCTCTCTCTGCTGACCGGCAACTTCGAGGGCAAGCTCACCGCCAAGAAATGGGCAAGGCTATGCAAGGTGTCTCCCGACACGGCGTTGCGCGACATCAACGATCTTATTGCTAAGGGAATACTCAAGCGCGACGCGGCGGGCGGCCGCAGCACCTCGTATTCGTTGCGCCAACGAATTGACGAAACAGCGAAGCGGAACGATCAACCTACCCGGGGTGATTGATTTCCCGCGGGGAGGTTGATTGCTAGATGTGGCACAGCACCGGGTCGTAGTTTTCGGGTTTGAGTTCGGTGATGGTCGGGTTGTCGCCGCATACGGCGCATTTCGGCTCGCGGCCTGGAAGCTCGAGTTCGGTGAAGTCGCCGAACAGCGCATCGTACATGAGCAGCTTGCCCGTCAGCAGCTCGCCGATGCCCGCCAGGTACTTTATGGCCTCCATCGCCTGAAGGCTGCCGACGACGCCCGCCACGGCCCCGATGACGCCCGCCTGCGCGCATGACGGCGCAGCACCCGGTGCAGGTTGTTCCTTGAAAGCGCACCGGTAGCAAGGCCCTTCGCCTGGCACGTACGTCATGAGCTGACCGCTGAAGCGCAGGATGCCACCGTGCGAAAACGGCTTGCCCAGAAGGACGCACGCGTCGTTCACAAGGAATTTCGTCGGAAAGTTGTCGGTGCCGTCGATGATGAAATCATACGACTCGAAGATATCCGCGATGTTCGAGGCGTCGAGGAACAGGCGGTGCGTCACGACCTCGATGTCGGGGTTGATGGCGCGCATGCTCGCCGCTGCCGAATTGGCTTTGGGCGCGCCGATGTCGCTTGTCGCGTGAGCGATTTGGCGCTGGAGGTTCGAAAGCTCCACCACGTCGGAATCGACGATGCCGATCCTGCCCACGCCGGCAGCCGCCAAGTACAACGCAGCCGGTGACCCCAAGCCGCCGGCGCCCACGATGAGCACGCTTCCTGCCGAAAGGCGCTTCTGCCCCTTCGTGCCGAAGCCCTTCAGGATGATGTGGCGGGAGTACCGCTCGATCTGCTCGTCGGTGAAAGCCATAGCCGCCTCCGCTATATGAACAAGCTCATGTCCGATTCCTCGCCGGAGCCGATGAACGTGGCGACGCCGCCGAGCTCCACGCCGTCGATGAGCTCCTCGGGCGTGATTCCCATGATCTCCATCGACATCTGGCACGCCACGAGGCGCACCCCATGGTCGCGCGCCTGGTCGATGAGCTCCTCGAGCGAGCTGATCCCGCTCGACTTCATGACATGGCGGATCATCTTCGCCCCCGCCCCGCCGAAGTTCATGCGGGACAAGCCCAGCTTCTTCGTCCCCCGCGGCATCATGGCGCCGAACGCACGGCCGATGGCGGTCTTGCGAACCTTCACTTTCTGCGGCTTGCGCAGAATGTTCAGCCCCCAGAACGTGAAGAACATGGTGACGTCGCGGCCGAGCGACGCGGCGCCGTTTGCCATGATGAACGCGGCGATGGTCTTGTCGAGGTCGCCGCTGAACACAACGAACGTCTTGCCGTTTCCCGCTGAGCTTGCGGCCGTGGGCGCAAGCGCGGGGTCGGTTTTCACGATGTGCGCGGTTATGACGTCGGGTTGCACATCGAGCGACTGCAGCTCGTTTCCCGTGCGGGCGCACCACACGCGGATGTCGCTGGCGAAGGCCGCCTCGGTCGCTTCCACGATGATGCGCTGACCCACCGGCAGCTCGCGTATCGTGTCAGCCACGAGCACGATGGGACCGGGGCACTTCAGTCCTTTCGCGTCGATTGAAATGGGCGCCGAAGCCGCAACGGCCGCCTTGTACGCCTTGTAGCCGCCGACGACGTTATAGGCCTCGAAACCGCGGTCGGCCAGGATCTCCGCAACTTCCTCGCTGAAATCGCCGCTGTTGCAGATGACATATACGGGCTTGCCTTCGGGCAGGCTGGAAAGCCCCGTGCCTATTTGGGAAAAGGGCACGTTGAACGCGCCTGGGAATTCGCCTTGTGCAATGCGCAGGTCCTCGTCGCGCACATCGACGATGGTGACGCTCGGGAAATCGAGCTTTGCGAAATCCTGCGCCGAAATGTCGTGCGCTTCCTGCTCTTCGGTTGTAGTGAGAGTTTCGCGCTTATCCGCGCGTGCTGCCGCCGTCGTCATGCTAGCCACCCCGCTTTATTCGCATATTCCTTTTGGTTATAGCGCGATTCGCAGACAGCTGGTAGACCCGAATAAGGCAACGCCGATTATCGGGTTTTCAGAAATCGGGGACGAAGCCTCGTCGCCCCCTGTCACCTAAAGCTCGATGGACTGGCCGGCGGCGATGTATTCCAGGCGGTCGTCCATGCGCTCTTTCAGATAGCGGAACTGGTCGAGGCCCGTGCAGTGGCAGGTATAGTACATCGCGGGCCAGGACAGCAAATCGTCAGCCGCAGCGTTGAGGTAATCCGCGTTTTCAAGTGGCACCTTCATGAAATGGAAGCCGCCCACCACGTGCGTCGGCGCGTCTTCGGCACTCCAGTGCATGACGTTGCGGATGCCGCGATGCGTGCATCCCGTGATGAGCAGTCGCACGTCGCCCTCTTCCACGAGCAGGCATTGCTCGTGCTTGAACTTGTCGGGCACACGGCCTTCCGGCTCGTCGCGGAACAATCCGAAGTGCTCGATGGGAAACGCCGGCTCGCTATCGGCATACGACACGATGGTGAAACCGTCGCCCAAGTCGACGCGCGCGTCGGAGACCACCTTCACGCGACCGTTATCCTTAAGGGAGTCCGCAACGCCGATGTACTCGTCGGGGTCGCCAGGATGCTCGGCATACTGGCCGCCATCATAGCCCACACGCGCGTAAATGGGCGCGTGATCATTCACACTCAGGAATGCCGGGAAGCCGTTCGCGTGGTCGAAATGCCCATGCGATAGCACCGCCGTGTCAACGGTTGCCATGTCGATGCCAAGCACCTCGGCGTTGCGCAGCGTGGCATCGCTCTGACCCGCATCGAACAGGACGCAGCGCCCATTCGCCTCGACGAGGAAGCTCAGCCCGAACTCCCCGATGCAGCCCTCATGGCCAGACGTGTTCTCCATCAATGCGGTGACTTTCATGGCGCCCTCCTCTTTCGCATGGCACCACTATACCGCGACGAGCGAAGCTATTGCAGGAACGGCTTGGCGATCTTGATCGCGGTCTTCACACCGGCGGGCTGCAGGCGATGGCGTGCATCGGCCAGGCGCGCGGGGATGTCGATGTGCTGCGGGCACTTCTTCACGCAGGCGCCGCATTCAATGCAGTTGCTCGCTAAACGCGGTTCGCCGCTCGTCACGCCGATGCTCAGCATGTAGTTGAAGAAACCGGTGCGCCACCCGAGCGAGTAACTTTCGTTGTACGCCTGGAAGATGGACGGAATGCTGAGGCCCTGCGGGCAGGGCATGCAGTAGTTGCAGCCTGTGCACGGCACGCGGAAGTTCTTCTCGAAGGCATCCTTCGCCTCGCGGATGGCGGCATGTTCCTCTTCGATCATGGAATTGGGCGCCGTCTCGCTGGCGGTCGCGCAGTTCTCCTCGAGCATCTCGTTGGAGTTCATGCCCGAAAGCACCACGGTGACGTCGGGCTGGTCGAACAGCCACCGCAAACCCCATGCAGCCGGGCTGCGGCCGGGTGCCACGCGCTCGAATGCGCGAATCATGTCTTTCGGTAGGTTGGAAACGAGGCGCCCGCCCAGAAGCGGCTCCATGATGACGACCGGAACGCCCTTGCTCGCCGCCAGCTCGATGCCTTCGCGGCCAGCCTGGTAGTGCTCGTTCACGTAGTTGTACTGAATCTGCACGAGGTCCCAATCGTAGCCTTCCATGAGCGTGCGGAACTCGGCCATGCCGCCGTGGAACGAGAAGCCGATGCGGCGAATGGCGCCGCTTTCCTTCTTCTGCGCGATCCATTCCTCGATTCCCAAATCGACGAGGCGCTTCCACTGGTCGGCGGTCACCACGTTGTGGATGAGGTAGTAGTCGAGGTAGTCGGTGCGCAGGCGCTGAAGCGTCGTGTTGAACAGGCGCTCCACATCGTCGATCGACTTGCACTTGCCGTGCGGCAGCTTCGAGGCGATGTAGATACGCTCGCGCAGGTTGTTGCGCTCGAAGATCTCGCCGATGGCCTCTTCGCTTCCGTTGTACGCGTACGCCGTGTCGAAGTAGTTGATGCCGCGCTCGAACGCGGTCAAGATCATGTACTCGGTCTTCTGCATGTCGATACCGGCCACGCCGCGCGGCAGGCGCATGCAGCCCAAACCGAGCACCGACAACTTGTTTCCCGAACGCGGATCGATCTTGTATTCCATAAGTCCCTCCCGTTGCCCAAAAAGGTGCCAGGCACTTTTTTGGCGAATGGCTCCGCCCCCCGCTTTGCGCCAAATGACTTTC
>JAFUCC010000221.1 GCA_017459925.1 Eggerthellaceae bacterium | reverse complement strand
CGGGTCGCGTTCGATGTTCTCGAAAGAGCTCACCGACGCGCTCGAGGAAGAGCTTGCGGCGGGCCACAAAGCCGTGCTGCTGTTGAACCAGCGCGGCTTCGCGAAATTCGTGCTGTGCCGCGATTGCGGGTTCGTGCCGAGCTGCCCGTCGTGTTCCACGTCGCTCACGTACCACGAGCGGGGGAATTTCCTCGTGTGCCACCATTGCGGGCACAAGGTTCCCGCGCCGGCGACGTGCCCCGAATGCGGAAGCCCCTATCTGCGCAAGTTTGGCGCCGGCACGCAGCGGGTCGAAGACGATTTGCATGCGCTCATCGCCGGTTTCGAGGGCGTGGGCGAGGTACCCATCATCCGCATGGACGCTGACACTACGGCGCACAAGGGGGCTCATCAGCGGCTGCTCGAAGAGTTCGCCGCGGCAGAATCGGCCGTGTTGCTGGGCACGCAGATGATCGCGAAGGGGCTCGACTTCGACGATGTCACGCTCGTGGGCGTCATCAGCGCCGACACGCAGTTGCACTTGCCCGATTACCGGGCGGCTGAGCGCACGTTCGACCTCGTCGAGCAGGTGGCCGGCCGTGCGGGCCGTGCCGAGCTGGAAGGTCGCGTCATGGTGCAGACGTACGAGGCGTCGGCGCCCGCCATTCGGGCTGCGGCAACGTACGACCGAGCGCTGTTCCTGCGTGACGAGCTCCCCAAACGCAAGGCGCTGGGGTATCCGCCTTACGTGCGCCTGGCGAACGTGCTGGTTTGGGGTGCCGACGAAGAGGCTGTTCGCTCGTATGCAGAAAAGCTTCGTGACGAAATCGCCGTGCGCGTGCGCGACTACACGACAGGCAACTGGCAGGTGTTCGCCGCCGCGCCATGCGTGTTCGCGAAGCTCAAGAACACCTACCGCTGGCACATTTTGGTGAAAGCGCCGCTCGATTCCGATATTTCCCAGGTGCTGCTGCCCTTGTTCCGCGCCCGCAAAGCCGAAGCGTCTGTGAACGTTGCCGTTGACGTCGATCCAAACGACTTGCTATAGAAGCATAGTTTGTGATATTATACTTCGCTGTATCTTTACGCCCAGAATGCGTTGCTATGGCGCATGAATACGGTTTTTCGAAAGGAAGTTCACGTGGCTGAAACCCAGGCGAAGACCGAAGAAGAAACCAAGAAAACCCAGACGAAGAAAAAGACGGCAGCGAAAAAGGACCAGGCGACAACGGAAACCGCGACAGAGCAGGCCAAGAAGGAAACGTCCAAGAAGACGACACGTAAGGCTGCGCCTAAAAAGGCAACGAGCGAGAAGGCCGAGGAAGCCGCCGCCAAGAAACCCGCTGCCAAGAAGACGGCTGCGAAAGCTGCCGAAGAAGGCGCTGCGCCCGAAAAGGCCACGGCCAAGAAGAAGCCGGCTGCCAAGAAGCCTGCTGCGAAGAAAACCGCCAAGAAGGCAGAGGCCGAAGAAGCCGCTGCCGAGGTTGAGAAAGCTCCGAAGGCCGTCGAAGAGCCCGTCGAGCCCGAGGATGAATTCGCCGAGGAAGACGAGTCCGGCCCCGAGCCCGATCAGGTCATCGACGAGGCCACGGCTGAAATCGAGCAGGGCACCAACGAATCGGTGCATGTCGACGAAACCGAGGAAGAGCTCCTCGAGGGCATTCCCGAGGAAGAGCTGAAGGCAGCAAGCGACGTTGTGCTGCCCAAGGTCACCTCGCGCACGAAGGTGAAGTCGCGCCGCCGCACGGCCGATTCCGGCGTCACCATGCTGACCGGCGACCCGGTGCGCATGTACCTGAAGGAAATCGGCAAGGTTCCGCTGCTTACGGCTGCCGAGGAAATCGACTTGGCCATGAAGATCGAGGCCGGCGTCGCCGCAACCGAAGAGCTCGAAAAGGCCGAGGAAGAGGGCATCGAGCTGTCGCGCCGCGACATGCGCCGCCTTTCCCGCGTCGAGCAAGTGGGCCTCGACGCCAAGCAGCAGCTCATCGAGGCGAACCTGCGCCTGGTGGTATCCATCGCCAAGCGCTACGTCGGCCGCGGCATGCTGTTCCTCGACCTTATCCAGGAAGGCAACCTGGGCCTCATCCGCGCAGTCGAGAAGTTCGACTACACGAAGGGCTTCAAGTTCTCCACGTACGCCACGTGGTGGATCCGCCAGGCCATCACCCGCGCCATCGCCGACCAGGCGCGCACCATCCGCATTCCGGTGCACATGGTCGAGACGATCAACAAGCTCGTGCGCATCCAGCGTCAGCTGCTGCAGGAGCTCGGCCGCGAACCGACTCCCGAGGAAATCGGCGAGCAGATGGGCCTTTCCGCCGAACGCGTCCGCGAGATTCAGAAGATCTCGCAGGAGCCCGTGTCGCTTGAAACGCCCATCGGCGAGGAAGAGGATTCCCAGCTCGGCGACTTCATCGAAGACGATGCCGCCGTGGTGCCGCCCGATGCCGCCAGCTTCAGCATGCTGCAAGAGCAGCTGACGAAGGTGCTCGACGGCTTGGCCGAACGCGAGCGCAAGGTCATCAGCCTGCGCTTCGGCCTGGAAGACGGCCACCCGCGCACACTCGAGGAAGTCGGGCGCGAGTTCGGCGTCACGCGCGAGCGCATTCGCCAGATTGAAAGCAAGACGCTGGCCAAGCTGCGTCATCCGTCCCGTTCGTCCAAGTTGAAGGACTACCTGGAGGATTAATTGGAACTTGAGTTCTTCGCGAGCTGCATTGCCGGGCTGGAAGGCACGCTCGCCCAGGAATTGAAATCGTTTGGAATCGAACGCGTGCGTCCCCTCGGTGGGGGCGCCGCGTTTTTCTGTGAGCCCAAGGCGGCCCTGCGCGCGTGCTTGTGGTCGCGCATCGCATCGCGCATCCTGCTCGTAGTTGGCCGCGTGAATGCGGGCGACGCAGCGCTGTTGTACGCTGGCGCCTACGATGTGCCGTGGGAAGAGATCCTGGCAGAAGACGCCACCATGGCCGTGCGCGCGCATGGCGCGAATGACGAGCTTCGCAACACGCGGTTCACGGCGCTGAAAGTGAAAGACGCTATCGTCGACCGCATGCGCTCGCGTCGCGACGAGCGGCCGGCGGTCGATACGGTGGCTCCGCGCGCGGTCATCGACGTGCGCGTGCGCGACAGCCGCGCCACCATCTCGCTCGATTTCTCGGGCGAGGCGCTGAACCACCGCACGTATCTTGCGCCTGACGACAAGGAGGACGCCGCGCTGGCCTGCTCTCTTGCGGCAGGCGCCTTGACGCTTTCCGGATGGGCTGAGCTGGCCGGCAAGGGCGCGTCGTTCATCGACCCGGCATGCCGTGACGGCATCATGCTCGTCGAGGCGGCGCTCATGGCATGCGATTGCGCGCCTGGCCTGCGCCGGAAGAAATGGGGCTTCACAGGTTGGGCTCACTACGACGAGCGCGTGTGGAACGACTTGCTGACCGAGGCGAACGAACGGTTCGAAGCCGGCCTCGTTCGTGTGGGCGGGGCTGCGGCGGCCGAGATGTCGCCCAACGAGCGGCCCGATGCCGATCGCGTGCGCTTCGTCGGCGCTTCCACTTCGTCGCCGCTCATTACGCGGGCGCGTAACCACGTGCGCCATGCGGGCGTCAGGCCCGTCGTCAGCATCGAGCTCGGCGACGCGGCGGGCATGGGCGAGCTCATTCGCGCTCATAAGGCGATTGCCCATGCGCCGGTTCTCATGGTGGCGAGCAACGTCGACGCAGCTTCCCGTTCCGATTCGCTTGCGCACGTGCAGGCCGATGAAGCCGCCTTCGTGGCTGCGTGCTCGAAAGCGCCGCAAGGCTCGCGGTTCGCGGTCGTTGGCGCGCAGGACGTGCAGTCGCGTTTCGGCGCAGCGCCGGCAGAACGCTTCAAACTCGGGCGCGGCCGTGTCGAGACGACGGTCGAGGTATACGATGCTGCGCCAGCTGGCGGGCAAACTATCGAGGTGCCCGATTTGGCGGGTGGCGCTCCGCATAGCGTGGAAGTGCTCGAACCTGCGTCCGAGCAGTTTGCTGCGCGTTTGCGCAAGGTGTTCAAGGAACGCCGCAAGTGGGCCGCCCGCGAAGGCGTGACGTGCTATCGCGTGTACGATTCCGACTTGCCCGATTACGCGGTCGCCATCGACTGGTACACGGGGGCGGGCGACGCGCGTGGCAACGATTACCTTCACATCGCGGAATACGCCCCTCCGGCTTCAGTCGACCCCGACAAAGCACGGCGGCGCTTTACCGACGTGCTGGCCATTGCGCCGGTCGTATGCGGCATTCGCCCCGACCACGTGTTCTCGAAGACGCGCATGCGCGAAAAGGGCGGCGGTCAGTATCGCAATGCCGGGCAGCGCGCATACGTGACGACGGTGGAAGAAAACGGGCATCGGTTCGAAGTCGATTTGGCGGCGCGCCTCGACACGGGACTGTTCCTCGACCATCGCCTGACCCGCCAGCTTGTGGCCGAGCATGCCCGCGATGCGCGCTTCCTGAACCTGTTCGCTTACACGGGAACGGCGAGCGTGTACGCCGCCGCAGGTGGCGCGCGCGAAACGACCACGGTCGACCTGTCGCAGACCTATCTCGATTGGGCGCGGCGCAACATGGCGGCAAACGGCTTTGCGGGTGCGGGCCATACGTTCGAGCGCGCCGACGTCGTGAAGTGGGTCACCGAAGCGCGCCGTTCGGGCAAGCGCTATGACCTTGTGTTCGTCGATCCGCCCACGTTCTCGAACTCGAAGGCCATGGGCAAGCGCACATGGGATGTGCAACGAGACCATGTCGAGCTGCTCATCGGCGTGTCGCGCCTGCTCTCCGAAGAGGGCCTGGCCATCTTCTCGTGCAACCTGCGTTCCTTCAAACCCTACGTCGAGGAGCTGGAAAGGTACGACGTGGAAATCGAGGACATCTCGCCGGCGACGATTCCCGAGGACTTCTCCCGCACGCCCAAGATTCACAAGTGCTACCTCGTGCGCCATACGGTGCGGGAGTAATCAATTACCTCGGAGGAAAATGATTACTGCGGTAATCATTTTCCTCCGAGGTAATTGATTATTCTCGTTCTGGCGCATGGTGATTTATTGGGCTAGAATAGTCGAGCGCACGCGCCCATAGCTCAATGGTGGAGCAGGGGACTCATAATCAACAGGTCAAATTTTGGGGCGCGGAG
>JAFUCC010000220.1 GCA_017459925.1 Eggerthellaceae bacterium | reverse complement strand
GGTGCCGGGATGGGGTGTTCGCTTGGCTTCGGCTAATCTAAGTGAATTACAGGAAAGGTGCCTGCAGAATCGCTCTCACCCCATCCCGGCACCGGCAAGCCGCCTGTAAGATGACACGAGCGGGAAGAATCGGGAGAGGTTGATTAATGGCTGAGAACATTGCCGAGTACGTGCGGGCTGAGAAGCGGGGATTCGATGAGAAGGGGCTGACGGATGTCGATCTGCTCGTGTTCGCGGCGGCGCTGTACTTCGAGTTCGAGCGGTTTCCGCATTACCTGGAAGCGGGCGTCTCGACACGGCTTGCCGACATGGCGGCGCACGGGCGGCTCGTGGAATACGCCGAGCACGACTACAACCCCGCTGATATGTTAGAGCTTGCCGAGGCCCTTGCGGAATCGCCTCGCTTCGGCTGCGTTCCCATCGAGCGTTTCGAATGCATCGTGGGCGATGACCCCGCCATTCAGTTCGCGGCGGCGTGCTTCCCGGTGAGCGATGAGCTGGTGGTCGTGGCGTATCGCGGTACCGACGCCCATCTGGTCGGTTGGCAGGAGGACTTCGAGATGCTATGGCGCGAGGCGGCGCCCGGGCAGCTCGAGGCGCTGCGTTACCTGCGCGAGGCCGCGGCGGCCTACCCGAATGTGGAGTTGGCCCTGTGCGGCCATTCGAAAGGCGGCGCGTGCGCCGAGTACGCGGCTGTATTCGCCAACAGCCAGTTGAGCGGCCGCATCGTGCGGGCTTGTTCGTTCGACGGCCAGGCGTTGTTCAAGGTGGGCGGCGCGGCCGATCTCGATCTGGAGGCGTATGACCGGGCGTTACTCGAACGCTATGGGCAAATAGACGTTCCCCTCGTGCGTTACGTGTTCCCGTCGTCTATCGGGCTTCTGATGGAGCGTCGCGACGCAGGGTTCATCCTGGCATCGCCCGGCTTCGTGTTCGCGCAGTCGATCGACCCCGAACACGAGCACAACATCTGCGCCGTTCGAGTGCGCGGCGGCGAGGTCATCATCGAGGCCGCCGGCGAGGACCGCGTCCGCAAGTCGACGGGCGCCGTGCGCATCATGCCGTCGCTATCGGGTGCCGAGCGCAGGTTTGCGACCAACGCGGTCGTGGAGGCCTGCCGTTATGCCGGCATAACGGTGAGCCTCACCGACGAGGGTGTGAAGCAACTCTTCGCAGCCCTGCGCGCCTGGTACAAAGCCGCCCCGCGCAATGAAAAACGCCAAGCGCGGCGCCTTATGGCCAAGGTCGTCTTCGCGAGGAAATGAGAGCATGAACCAAAAGGGAGTCTCCCTTTTGGTTCAAAATGGAGCGAGGTATGACTGGGCAGACTGAAATTATACGAATGGCAACGCCTGCCGATGCGGCCGCCATGGCGGGCATCTACCGGCCGTATGTCGAAGATACGGCGATAACGTTCGAGCTCGTCGCGCCTTCCGAGGGCGAATTCGCACGGCGCATCGCGCATACCCTCGAGAAATATCCTTGGATTGTCGCAGAACGCGATGGGGAAGTGATCGGCTACGCGTACGCCGGCCCGCTGAAGACGCGCGCCGCATACGACCACAGCGCGGAAGTCTCCATTTACCTGCGTCAAGGCGAGCGGGGTAACGGCTTGGGGCGCAGGCTGTACGAGGATCTGGAAGGCCACTTGAGTGCAATGGGCGTGCGGAACCTCTACGCCTGCATCACGTATTCGCCGGATGAAGGCGACCCTTTCCTGACCCGCGACAGCATCGCGTTCCACGAGCATATGGGTTTCGCGCGCGTGGGCCTGTTCCACGACTGCGGTTTGAAATTCGACCGCCTGTACTCGGTCGTGTGGATGGAGAAGGTCATCAGCCAGTGAAGGGTTCTGGCTGTGCGATGACGGTGCCGTGGCGCGGCAAGGACCGTTAATCCTGCGCGGTTGCCTTCAGGCGGTTCTTGTCTTCGTACATGCGGGCATCGACGCGGTTGTAGACGGTTTGGAATTCCTCGCCGTCGCCCCATTCTGAAATGCCAGCGGCGCACGATAAGCCCGCCTTGTCGAACTCGTTGCGGATCTTGTCGAATACCTTCTCAGCTTCTTCGAGCGAGCACTCGCGGAACAGCGCGGCGAACTCGTCGCCGCCCAAGCGGTAGAGGTGGCAGTGTGCGGGCAGGCTGTCCAGGATGATTGCCGCTACGTCGTGGATGACCTTGTCGCCCTCGGCGTGCCCGTGCATGTCGTTGACGGCTTTCAGGTCGTTGATGTCGAACTCGGCCAGCGCCGTGACGTCCTCGGTCTTGTGCGACGAGAGGTCGGCGAAGAACGTCATGCGGTTGAACGCGCCTGTGAGGTTGTCTCGTTTGAAATGGGCTATGTGAACATAGAGGTAATAGAATGCGAGCATCAGCAAGATGGCCGAGATGAGGATGCCCCGCGTGCTCAGCACGATTTCCGAGATGACGGCGACGAGGATCGTGCACATCGCGACGATGAGCAGCGACCCCTCCTCGACGAACCCCTGCCGGCATCGCTTCGCCGCGATGTAAAGCGCGATGATGAAGTAGATGCCGCTGGCGACATGGGGGACGAAGCTGAGCGGCTCGCGGTGCAGCGTGTTTGACGCGTCGATCCAGAAAACGTTCGGGTTCACGGGAACGGTTAGGATGACCGCCGTGTTCACGATGGCGGGCACGAGGAGGAGCACTTGCTGGACCCGGGAGAGCCTGTCGCTTTGCCGGATGATCATGATCGCCGTGTACACCAACCATACGCGCAGGATGTAGCCCGCCATGATGAACACCGGATGCAGCGGGTCGGGCGTTGCTTGGATGGAATACCAGTAGTCGATGTTGTCGGAAATGGCGAGCGGCGCTAAAAGGATGAGCGCAAACCCGATTCGCCGGTTGATCTCCCTGTCGTACGCGCGGTTGAACCACATGAACAGCGCGAGGTAGAGGAGCGTGACCAATACGACGAAATCGACGGAAATGATTTGGCGGAAGATTTCCATGTGCCCTCGATCCCAGGTTTAAATGATGACTAAATAATATCAAATAAACCAGCTTCAGGGGCGCATCCTTAGGTGGGGCTATGAACCAAAAGGGAGTCTCCCTTTTGGTTCGCTTTCACTTCGTGGGGCCTTGCCATTGCTCGAAGAAAGGGGCGTAGGCTTCGAGGATGGCGACGGGAACGATGAATGCGTCGTCGGTTTCGACGAGACCCTGGACGGGGGCGGGGTTGCAGGCGGATGCGCCCACGGCGCCTACGGTGTCGACGCTGAACTCGAGCCCGCAGTTGTTGCATGTCAGCGTGTCAGCGTCTTGCTCGAAGAAGGCCTTGGGCGAGGGGTTGCACGACTGGCAGGTGTTCAACGCGACATGCGGCTCGCCGTCGGTCGATTGCACCGCCAGCAGCTGCACGGTCACGCCGTCGGCGTCGTAGTTGACGAACAACGCTTGGGGGCCTATGTCTGCTTTCGATATCACGACGTAACCCTCTTCCACCGTGGCGTCTGCAAAGCTGCTCGGCTTCGACACGGTGCACCCTACCAGTGCCAGCGCCAGCGTCAGGGCCAGGGCAAGCGCGGCTGCGAGGCGCGCCGTCCGTTTCGCGCGAGGGCTTTCGGTGATTTGCGAGCGCGTGTTGGCCATGATGTTCCTCCGGTTTCTCAATCGGTTACTTCTATCGTGTTCGTAATCATGTGCATCCAGCAGGAGTAGGCGAACGTGCCGGTTTCGGCCGGCGTGAACTCTATGACGTTTCGCCCTGGTGAAAGCACCTTTTCGATGCCCCATTCCCCGATGACGATCTCGTTGTTGCAGCCGGTCAGAGTGTTTGTGTCGACGTTGATGACCAGTTGCGCGGGAACGCCCTTTTTCACGGAGACGTTCGCATAGGAATCGAAGCTCAGGTCGAACTCGACCACTTGCACGTCGCCAATGAGCTGCGCCTGCAGGACGTCGCCGCTTGTGAAAGGCGCAGCGACGTTGATGCCCGCAATGGATAGCGCGCGCCCGACCATGCTGATGGCGAGCGCGAACATGAACGCCGCGGCCACCTTCGCGATGAGCGCCTTGCTGCGGCTTCCCAAGGCTCTTGCGGCGTAGCCGATGGCGAGCATGAAGGGTATGGTGCCTAGGCAGAACAAAAACATCGACAGCGCGCCCGCCGCCGCACTGCCCGTTCCTACCGCGTACAGCTGCATGGCCTGAAGGGGGCCGCAGGGCATGAGTCCATTGGCCAGGCCCACGATGAAGGGGCCGCCCGCGCGCTTGCTCTTCGCGCGCAGCTTCTCGAGCGCGGGGATTTTGGGTATCGCCACCTTGAAGCTTACGACGCCCGCCATACGCAGCGCCATGAGCACCATGACGAGCCCAGCCACGAGGATGAGGGCCGTGGACACGCGCTTGTCGATGCCTATGACACCGCCGATGGCGCCTGCGAGCGCGCCGAGCGCCGTGTAGGACACGAGCCGCCCGAGGTTGTAGAAGACGGGCGAGAGTGACCGGCGCGCCGTTGAATTGGCGTTCACGGGTTTCACGACGGCTTCGCCGGCTGGCTGACCGCCTGTCGACGCGGCAAGGTTCAAAGCGCCGCACATGCTGAGGCAGTGCAGGCCCGTAAGCACGCCCGTCGTGAACAAGGTCCCGTACGCCAGTGTGTCGTCGATGACCGGGATAGCGTTGAACACGTTGTAGCCTGCCAACGCCTCGATTGCAAGCGCTGCGACGATGATGCCGGCGACGATGAGCACGAACTCGCCGAGCGTTTTCAGGCGCGCAGCGGTCGTGCCGTTTCCATGCGGCCTTATGACGTGACGGGTGTCGGCGAAGTAGCCGGCTTCACAGACGGCCGTGCAGGCGCGGGCCAGGGCCGGCTGCCCTGCGTTGTCGAACGTGACCCAGGCGGTGCTTCCGTCCATGCGCACGTCGTCGACGTCTTCCACCGAACGCAGGGCCTTCTCGACCACGCTGGCGCAGTGCTCGCAGTACATGCCCTCTATGCGCAATCCGATTTCAGCCATGAGGTCATGATAGGCCGCAACAGCACCCTCGTTGTAAACAGATGGGCAAACAGTCAACGTTTATTCCGATAGCCAGCCGCACTGGCGGAACCGATGGCGGGCGGAACAGATACCGGGTATGAGTTCCACTTTACGAAGTGGAACTCATACCCGGTATCGGTTCCGATTAATGGTATACTCCAATAGGAGTATAGACAGGAAATGCTATGGAGCTTTATCACGGATCAGAGAACGTAGTGGAAGCGCCCCAGTTCGGGGTGGGAA
>JAFUCC010000219.1 GCA_017459925.1 Eggerthellaceae bacterium | reverse complement strand
CGGTGCGGCCGGCACCATCCGCGTGGGCGTGAACAACTGCTCGCGAGACAGCATCTCGTTCTTGCTGAGCATGGCGCAGGCGACCGCGCAGTTCTCGCTGATTCCCATCGGCTCGTCCGACCCGATTCGCCTGCTACGCGAAGGGGTCATCGATTTCTGGTCGACCTCCGAAGCGTCGATGGTCGATGCACCGCAGTCGCTGCGGTTCGCCGAGCTCAGCATGTCGGGGCAATCGGCGTTCGTGCCGAAAGACCATCGCCTCGCACGCAAGGTGGCGATAAAGCTTGACGACTTGGAAGGCGAGACCGTGTGGCTCTGGCCCCGTGGCACCACGTCGCTCGCGTCCGACCAGATTCGCGACCAGCTCGAGGAAACGGGCGCCGACATCGCGGACCTCATCTTCGGCGTTCCCGCGCTCGTCGCCGCGTTCATGGACGACGACGTGGTGGTCTACGACGACGGCTTCCTGCCGCCTTCATCTCAAGCGGCCATAAAGGTGCCGATAATCGACGCGCCCCGCGACACGCTGGGGCTCGTGTACCTCGCCTCGCAACAGGAACGCCTCGCGCCCATCATCGACAAGCTGAAGAGCCGCACGCCCCATGGCAGGGGACGCACGGTCACCCAGTCGGAAATCGCGGCTGAGCGCATCGTGTCGGTGCTCGACGAGATCAGCGCCACGGTGCGGCGCGGCGGCATGAAGGACATCGTGCCGCTCGTCGAATACGGCCTAGAGCTCGGCATCTCCGCGCACCATCTGTTGAACCGCGGCTTGCTGACGGGCATGAACGACATGGGCGACTTGTATCGGGATGGCGAGGTCTTCATGGCGGACATGATGGCCTCCATCTCGACCACCAACCTGGCCATGGACGTGCTGCAACCGTATATCGCCATCGAGGACCAGCACCCGGTTTCGGGGTCGGCTGCCATCGGCACCGTCATCGGCGACGCGCACGACATCGGCAAGAACCTCGTGCGCATCATGCTGGAAAGCCGCGACATCAACGTGACCGACCTGGGAACCGAGGTCGCTCCCGAGGCGTTCGTAGAACACGTGAAGAACAACCCGGACTGCAACCTCATCCTCATCTCGGTGAACCAATCCGAGCTGCTGGACGAGGGACGCAAAGTCGTGGAAGCGCTGAAGAAGGCGAAACTGCGCGACCAGCTGTTCATCATGGTCGGCGGCGCGGCAGCCGACGAGTCGTTCGCGGGCATCATCGGCGCGGATGCCTTCACGAGCAGCGCCGAAGACGCCGCCGAGACAGCGTACGAGTTCTTGAGCTTATAACCCCCGAAGGGGGTGTAGCCGCTTCCGCAGGCGGCGGTTAGCATTGGGGATGAGTGAGCGCAAATGCCGCCGAGGAGCTGTAGGCGAACCCCTTCGGGGGCTACCAGCGCCGTTAGGGCCATAGAACTAGAGGGGGAGCTTCATGGCACAGACCGACCGCGAACGCGTCATCGTTCGCACGAGCATCATAGGCATCGTCGCCAACGTCCTACTCGTCGCCTTCAAGGCGGCCGTAGGCTTGGCGGCTAACTCCATCGCCATCGTCCTCGACGCCGTGAACAACCTGACCGACGCGCTGTCTTCGGTCATCACCATCCTCGGTACGAAGCTGGCGGGCAAGAAGCCCGACCGCGACCACCCGCTGGGCCACGGGCGCTACGAATACCTGTCGGCCATGGTCATCGTGGCCATCGTGCTGTACGCGGGCATCACGTCGCTCATCGAGTCGGTGCGCAAGATCATCGAGCCCGAGGTTGCCGACTACTCGGTCGTCACGCTCGTCATCGTGGCGGCCGCCGTCATCGTGAAGATCGTGCTCGGGCGTTACGTCACCGCGAAGGGCAAGCAGGTTGGCTCGGGATCGCTTATCGCTTCGGGCAAGGACGCCCTGTTCGACGCCGCCATTTCCGCATCGGTTCTGGCTGCGGCCCTCATCTACCTCGGCACGGGCATCAGCCTGGAAGCCTACGTTGGCGTTGTCATTTCCATCGTCATCATCAAGGCGGGCATCGACATGCTGCGCGAGACGCTCGACGACATCTTGGGCCACCGTCCCGAAGGCGAGCTATCCACGGGCATCAAGCGCACCGTCTGCGAAGACCCGGATGTGCTGGGCGCCTACGACCTGCTGCTCGACAGCTACGGACCCGACCTGACCATCGGCGCCATACATGTGGAAGTGCCCGACACCATGACCGCCGCGCAGATCGACGCCATGACGCGCCGGCTGCAGGCATCGGTGTACGAGAAGCATCACATCGCGCTTGCCACCGTGGGCATCTACTCGCGCAACACGACCGACGACGAGCTGGTCGAGATGCGCTCGGCAATCACGCGCGTGGTCATGGGCCATGAAGGCGTGCTGCAGATGCACGGTTTCTACGCCGATTCCGAACAGCGTGTCGCATCGTTCGACGTCATCATCGACTTCGATGTAAAAGAGCGCGACGAGCTGTACGCCCATATCGTCCAGGACGTCCAAAATCTGTACCCTGACTATACGTTCAACATCACGCTCGACCGCGACCTCAGCGACTAAATTCCCGTTGACCTTACATGCAGAGTGCTGTACTATTCGCTTGAACATATGAACGAGTGCTCAGATGTGCAAATGTTAGGAGATACGCATGCGCAAGGCATTTAAACTCGACGGCGAAATCTGCGCGAACTGCGCTGGAAAGATTCAGGCGGGCATCGAGAAGCTCCCCGGCGTGAACAAGGTATCGGTCAACGCCATGACCTTGAAGTTCACGCTTGATGCCGACGACGATGCGTTCGACGAGGCCCTGGAAAAGTCGTTGAAACTGTTCGCGGACATCGAACCCGACTGCGAAGTGCTCGTGTAAAAATCCTAAAAAGGCGCCTGGCACCTTTTTAGGATTTCGCCAACATGAACAAGAAGCAGAAAAAGAAGTTGCGCCGCATCGTCGTTGCGCTCGTCATCTTTGTCGTGCTCGAAGCGCTCGAAATCGCGGGCGTGTTCGACTCGCTGCCCTATGGGCTGTGGATCGAATTCGCCGCGTTCCTCGTCCCCTACCTCATCGCAGGCTATGACGTGCTGCGCAAGGCATGGCACGGCATCGTGCACCGCCAGCCGTTCGACGAGAACCTGCTCATGTCCATCGCCACCATCGGCGCGTTCGCGCTGGTGTTTTTCCCCGACGCCGAGCCGCACATGGCGGAGGGCGCCGCCGTCATGCTGTTCTACCAGGTGGGCGAGCTGTTCGAAAGCTACGCCGTGGGCAAGACGCGCAAGTCGATCGCGGACATGATGGACATCGCCCCCGACTACGCCAACATCATGCAAGACGGTGAGCTCGTGCAGGTCGACCCAGCCGATGTGGCCATCGGCGACGAGATCGTCGTGAAGGTCGGCGAACGCATACCGCTCGACGGCGTCGTCGTTTCCGGCCGCTCGCAGCTCGACACCTCGGCGCTCACCGGCGAGTCGGTACCGCGCGTCGTCGAAGAAGGCGCCAGCGTGACGAGCGGCTGCGTGAACATGACGGGCGTGCTCACCGTGCGCACGACGAGCGCGTTCGAGAATTCCACCGTGCAGCGCATCCTAGAGCTCGTGGAAAACGCAAGCGAGAAGAAGGCACGCACCGAGAACTTCATCAGCCGCTTCGCGCGGGTCTACACTCCCATCGTCGTGGGATTGGCGTTGGCCATCGCCGTGTTCAGCCCGCTCGCATTCGGTTTCTCGATCAGCGGAAGCGTGAAAAGCGCGCTCATCTTCCTCGTGGTCAGCTGCCCGTGCGCGCTCGTCATCAGCGTGCCGCTGTCGTTCTTCGGCGGCATCGGCGCCGCGAGCCGCTCGGGAATTCTCGTGAAGGGGTCGAGCTACCTCGAGGCGTTGGCGCAGGTCGATACCATCGCGTTCGACAAGACGGGCACGCTGACGAATGGAACCTTCGGCGTCGTCGCCGTGCACGCCACCGAGGGCATCGACCAAGACCTGCTGCTGTCGTACGCCGCGCACGCCGAGGCGTATTCCGACCACCCCATAGCGCTGTCCGTAGTGGCAAGCTATGCGGGCACGATAGACCGCGAGAAGATTGCCGAGGTGGAAGAGCTCGGCGGTCAGGGCGTTTCCGCACGGGTCGACTCGCACCGCGTGCTCATCGGCAACGACGCGCTGATGAAGGCCGAGGACATCGACGTGCGCGACTGCCATCTCATCGGCACGATCCTGCACGTGGCAGTCGACGGCGAGTACCTCGGCCACATCATCATCGCCGACATGATGAAAGATGATGCCAAGGAAGCCATAGACGGCTTGCATGCCGCCGGCGTGAGGAAGACGGTCATGCTGACCGGCGACCGCGAGGAAGCGGCCGCCGCCGTGGCCGCAGAGCTCGGCGTGGACGAGTACCGCGCGCAGCTCATGCCGCAGGACAAGGTCGCCCAGGTGGAGGCGCTTCTGGAAGCGCACGGCGGGAACGGCAAGGTGGCGTTCGTGGGCGACGGCATCAACGACGCGCCCGTGCTCATGCGCGCAGACGTGGGGATAGCCATGGGCGGCATGGGCTCAGATGCGGCCATCGAAGCCGCCGACATCGTGCTCATGGACGACAAACCCTCGCAAATTGCACGAGCCATCCGCATCGCGCGCAAGACGCTGCGCATCGTGAAGCAGAACATCGTGTTCGCCTTGGGCGTGAAGGTCGTCATCATGATCTTGGCGTTGCCGATGATCGGCATTGCCACCATGTGGCTAGCCGTGTTTGGCGACGTAGGCGTGTCGGTGCTCGCCATCTTGAACGCCATGCGCTGCCTGAGCGTGCAGAAATAACCGCCACGAGCCCAAAGGGGACGTACCCCGTTAGGGCTAAAGGTGCTTTTGGATCGTGAGGGTGTTCTTGCCGCCTTCGTAGGCGTACGACACATCGTCCATCATCTGCTTCACCATGAAGATTCCGAGACCCCCCACCCGCTCTCCGAGGACTTCGGGCGAAATGTCGGGGTCTTCCTTCGCCAGCGGGTCGAAGGGAACGCCGTTGTCGAGGAACTGCAAGACCACGCGCAGCGGATTGTCGAGCACCTCGCAGCGGATCTCGATGCCGTCGTCGGCGGATAGCTGGGCATAGCTCACGATGTTGACCAGTATTTCCTCGATGGCCACCTGGATCTGGTACATCGTCTTGGGTGAACAATCATATTGGGCGAGCTGCTCTTCGACGATTTCGTCAATCGGCGTAGGATCTTTGTCATTTGCGGAAACGGTGATGCTTTTCATGTCCGCCCTCCCAACTC
>JAFUCC010000218.1 GCA_017459925.1 Eggerthellaceae bacterium | reverse complement strand
CCCCCTCTCTTTTCCGGTATCGGCTTTTCAAGGTGCGTTCGGCCCGCGCCTGCGCGACGAGCCCGCATCGGGTCAGATGATGGGCCGATGCCGGGGGCCTTCGAACGGCGCCCTGCCCGATAAGCGCCCGCCTGCCCGTTTCGGCGGAAAAAAGAAGGGAGAGGCCAGCCTCTCCCTTCGCACCTCTGGCAAGGCGCGTCACATGGTGCGCGCGATGCCCCCCTCCGACACATCGAACCCGATCATCCCGAAGTCGCTCATCATGTCGTCGTCGAGGTTGCACACCTTGGCGTATGCGAGCCCCTCGGAGAGCATCCTGCGCTCCTCGCCCCAATCGTCCTCCTCGTCGGGGCTTACGTAGAACAGGTCGAGCAGCTCCCCGAACGCGGTGAACTCGTGCGTCGCGAAGTACACCAGCGCTCCGGTCTTGGCCTCGAACTCGGCGGCTTCGTCGAGGAGCGGCTTGCCTGAGCGGGACGTGGGGAAATCCCCCGCCAGGAGGCATTTGAGCCTCACCGCGCCGAGCACGGTGTCGACCGTCCCGTCGAAGCAGATCCTCCTGCCCTCGTCGAACGCCCTTTTCGCGCTCGGGTCGAGGCCCATTCCCTCGAGGATCCCGAGCCTGGCCGAGGCCTCCGCCCGCTGGGCTGCGGCAAAGCCCGTCTCCGCCTTGCGTTCCGTCAATGCCGAACCTTCCATCTCGTGCGTCCTTTCCTTCGTTTGCCTTGTATGTGAACAGGACGCCCGCAGGCGGCCTGGGGTAGCCGCCTCCCGATGGCGGGTCTTGATGCCGGTGTTTCAAGGTGCAGCCCGCATCGCTTTGCCGATCGGACCCGCATCGTCCCGGAGCGTATGCGCCCGGAGGAGGCAAGCTCGCTGAAGACGCCCATAGCCGAAGGCTCTACCTGCCGGGCCTCCGCCCGAGAACCTCAGACGGGATTAGAACGCTCCGCCCGACCTTCCTACGCACTTGACGTGCAGGAGGTGCTCAGGAACCGGCGTTTCGTATATAATCGGGGCGTGACCAGGAGGACTAGATGGACCGAAGCTCAATACAAGACGCCGTGAGAACCGTGGTCGCCCCGTACGACGTGCGCGAGGCGTACCTCTACGGTTCGTATGCCCGCGGGGACCAAACGGACGACAGCGATATCGACCTGCGTTTCCTCTGCGGGAGCAACATCGACTTCGGCCAGCTCTACGACATTCAGAAGGAACTCGAATCGCGGCTCGGAAAGCCAGTCGACATAGCCACGGCTCCCCCCAGCCAGATGCGCAAATCCTTCTACAACCGAATCAAACGCGATGAGGTGATGCTCTATGCCGCTGTCTGAGCGCGACGAGATGCTCATCGAACGGATTCTCGAGGATTACGATACGTTCACCGCACGGCTAGAGTTCTCCTCGATGGACGAGGAGAAGTTCTGCAACGACCATAGCTTCGAGGGAGAGTACGCCTACGATGCCGTGATGAATCCCTGTACCGCATCGTCGAGGACGTTGCACACCTTTCGGAAAACGTCACCGACAACGCCCCGGATTTCCCTTGGTCGAAGATCGTGGGGTTCCGCAATTTCATCGCTCACGGGTACGCCCAGATTGACCGCCACCTCGTTTGGCAGGTTATAACCGACGAACTCCCCCAGCTCATAGAGCTGTTAAGCGCCTCGAGTGAAAGCGACAACTCGCAGCCAAACGACAACCGCGAATAACAAGGCTGGCGCTTCCCGGAACGAGAAAAGGGAGCGCCGAAGCGCTCCCTCGCACCGTTTGCCCCACATGCTGGGCGGACCCGCATCATCGCATGCGGATCGTCATAGCCTCGGCAATGTCGTCGGAGCCCACCGCATCTCGACCGCCCATGTCCGCGATGGTGCGCGCCACTCGAAGCACCGAGACGATCTGACTGCCGCTCAGAGCCGCCACGGCGGAGGCCTTTTCGAACCACAACGCGTCGGCATCCGCGAGCCGGCACGACCCGATCACGTCCCAAGCGCTTTTCGGGGCCCCGTCGCGGGCCTCTCGCCACGCGCGGCGCTCCCATGCCGTCTCGACCTCGTCTTGGTACGAAAACGACGGGGGCGCCTGGGAGAAGGGCTCGGCGCATCCGCCGGGCAGGTCGACCCTGATGTCGAACTTGTCGGCCAAGGGCCCGCAGGCGCGGGCCTGGTAGGCGCTGACCGCATACTCGGAACACGTGCAGGGCTTATGCGGGTCGCCGAAACAGCCGCACGGGCAAGGTTGCGCCGATGCCGCGAGCAGGAAGCGAGCGGGCATCGCAACGGCGGCGTCGGCGCGCGCTATGCGGACATACCCGCTCTCGACCGGCGCCCTGAGCTGCTGCAGCGTCGAAACCCCGAATTCGGGGACGTCGCCGAGGAACAGAACCCCTCCATGCGCAAGCGACGCCTCGCCCGGAACGACTGGCGAGCCGCCTCCCACGAGGCCCGCCGCGGTCACCGAATGGTGCGGTGCCCTGAACGGCCTGCAGCCCGCCGCCGGAGCGGACGGGTCCTCCCCGGCGGCAGACCACGCGCACGCGCACGCAGCAGACTCCGCATCCCCCATGCGGGGCATGACGGATGGGATCCTCGCGGCTATCAACGGCGCGAACGAGCCAGATGGCCCGACCATGAGCAGGCCGTGCCCTCCGGCAGCGGCGATCTGGGCCGCCCGCTTGGCCGCCTCGTTCCCCGGGATGTCGGCCATGTCGGGCCCTACGGGGCGGTACGGCGCGTCGGCGTCGACCGGGCCGATCGACGCGGGATCTCGCAACTCGGCGAGATTCCTTATCCCGGCAGGCCACAAATCGCCCGGAGCATGGGCGGTTTCGCCCGCGTCAGCCGAGCACACGAACCCGTAGCCCATGTCGAAGGCCGACGCGGCATGGCAGTACATGCCCCTCACGGGGAGCACCCTCCCGTCGAGGGTGAGCTCCCCCACGAAAGAGCGGCTGCTCGCCCACCTTGCGTCGACCTGGCCCGTCGCCGCGAGCACTGCGACGGCGATCGCGAGGTCGAACCCACTTTCGCACTTCCTAAGTGAGGAGGGGGCCAGGTTCACGACCACCCTCTCGCGCGGCCATGCGAACCCCGCGCTCCGCACCGCGCACTTCACGCGCTCGCGGGCCTCGACGATGCTCGCGTCGGCCATGCCGACTATCGTCGTCGAGGGCACTCCTCTCGCAATCGCCGCTTCCACCTCGATGGGGACGGCCTCGCAGCCGCGCACCATCGAGCTCCTGACGGCCGCGCGGCCGCCCTTCGGCTTCTTCTCCTTCATCTGGCGTCCTTTCTCTCTCGTTCTTGACGTTTATCTTCACAGGACGCCTGGCGGCACCCTGGGGATGCCGCCACGAAGTGGCTGATCACAGCGGTATGGGGCTTTTCAAGGTGCATGAAGCCCGCGCCATGGCGACGGGCCCGCTTCGCCTGGAGCGTAGCCGTTCGATGGTATGGCGGCAGCCTCGCTGCATGCGTCAAAGCCGCCGCTACTTATCTGGGAAACGGGAGGGGCGTTATGAAGCCCCTCCCGGCCGCGCGGCCTAGGCGGGCTGGCGCCTCCTGGCCTCTTCGTGGAAGTCGGCGCGCGCTTTCTGGCGCGCCGCCTCGCCTCGCGCCTGGACGACGTCTCCCGAGAGCCTGGCCATGACATCACGTATGCCCAAGGCCATGTCCGCGACGTGCTCGGCCATCACGTCAGCTGGCGCTGCCGCGTCCGGCCGTGGCCATTCGAGGCCCGCGAAAAGCGCGAGCTGCGCCACCTCCGAGTACATCGAGCACATCGCGTTGACGAGGTTCCGCTCGTTCTCGCGTGCCGCGGCGAGCTCGGATTCGATCCTGCCCTCTTCCCTCTTGCTCAGAAACCTCATTGTCCGCCCCTTTCATCCGGTTTCCATTACGTCGGGCTCCGCGCGCGGCCAAGCCCGCGCCTTTTTGCGGGCCCGCATCGCGGCGGATGCTAGACCCGCTTTGCTGGCGGCGACCGTATCGGGCCGAGCGCAATGCCTCTCATACCTGCCGGCATCGCTCCAAGGCACCTGGGAGCCTCCACGCGCTTCATCCGGCGCTGCGCTCCCGGGATATACCGCCGCAACGTCGTAACGGGGCTTACGGCGGCTCTGGTGACCTGTGAGGAGCATTTCACAAGCCTTCACCAGCTCCCCGATAATCAAAAGGGGAGGGCCCGAAGCCCTCCCCCTCCCTGCGTTGACGACGGAAGCGGCGTGTGCCTAGACCATGCTGTCGAATGCGTATCTGCCGTAATCGACTTCGACGCACCCTCCATCCGGTTTGCCGGGCGTGTACTCGATGAGGTCCATCGCCCAGCTCCCCACCATGTCCGAGTTCTTGGCATTCCCGCACGCTCCTGTGAGGCAGTTCCATTGGAAGTAGTCGCCGCCCCTGCCGTTCCCTATCGCCGTGAGGAGCGGTAGCGGATGTACGCACCACCATCTGCCGTCGCTTTTCGCCTTCGCGGCATCCCGGTAGGCGGACAAGTCGATGAAGAGCCCCTTCGAGTGGTTCACGAGGCACCCTTTGGGGTGGTCGCCGGGCATGGCTGGGAACGGCATGTCGGGCAGGCATCCCCTCTCGCCGCTGCTTCCCCAGACCTTCTCGTACACCTCTGGGGTGTACCCGTCTACCTCTCGGAAATCCGACTCGGCATCCGCGTAGTCCCCCACCCACGCGATTCGCGCAGGACGGCTTTCGATTCGCTCGAGGATTCCGTTGACGAGATCGTTTCCATACCAGCTGTGCTCGAGGAGCTTCAGCCCGATGAACGTGTCGAAGTACCCTGCTGGATGCCAGAAGCCGCCCTCTTCCGTGAACTTGCACGGGTCCTCGTCGGCCGCTGTGCCGTGAAGCGTCTTGTATATCACGTTCTGAGAGTTGTACGCTTCCTCTTTACCATCCGCGAACTGCAGGTATGGCTTGTAGTACTGTCCCATCCCTATTCCTTTCCTCTTACGTTGACAAGATGAGGAAGGCCCCAGGCGGGACCTTCCGGTCCCTTAGCCCTGGGTTTAGGGCGATAATGTGCTGCCACTCTCGAACGGGTTTCCGCCTTTTATCTGTTCCGTCGTCATGTCAAGGAGCGTCCCGGGCCGTCCGATGAGCGGCTTGCATCACCTTCAGGATATTTCGTCGATCGACGCCTCTGGTCATGCTCTCAATGCGAACGCCCGTTAATACCTGCCTGGCATTCGATGTGCCAATTAGCAGTTGAAAAGAGAGCCGCCGGATTAACGGCGCAGGAGAGCACTGCTGGCTTTAACTACATATTTG
>JAFUCC010000217.1 GCA_017459925.1 Eggerthellaceae bacterium | reverse complement strand
CGTCAAGCGCCGAGTTCAACGCGGTCTTTCCTTCGTCCGACCCTTCATCGACGAGCGTCGCCGCCGACACGGCAGCGCGCGGGCCGAGCGTCCCACCCGAGACGAAGCCGCTCGCGAACCCTCCGGCCGTAGAGGTCGTTCCAGCATTCACGACAAACGCGATGGCGCCGTAGCGCCCAGGAGGCGAGGCGTCGATGCGCTTGTCCGCCGTCGACTTCAGCACCTCGACGAGCTTTTCGAACAGCCCTCCCACGCGGCTTTTCACCTCCGATTTGGGCTGATCGGCGCGATGGCGCGCCTCTTGGTACACGGCCGCCTCGTCAGCCACGGCCTCGTAATGGAACTCGAAGCCGTTCTCGATGGAAGACGATGCAGCTGCAACCTTTCCCATGCTTGCTGCAGTGAACCCGCATATCGGGCATGTTTCGAAGCCGCCAGCCTCCATGTCCTGAATCGAGCCAAGCCCGAGCGAGCCTGCAGCAGCAGGGCATCCGGCCCATGCATGCATGACCGAGGCCCCCGATTCGGCAGCGGTTATCGGATAGACGGCATCGGTGTACAGGGAGGTCAGGCGCATTTCCGCGGTATTGCTCGGCACGTGGGGAATGTTCGCATCGAACGAGTCGGCGGTTTCATGCACGTACGCGCCGCCGAGCTCTTCCACCACATAACGGTAGTACCGCGTCCTCAACGCGGAACGCGCCTGCTCGTCCAACGAGCCATCAGCTGGCGACTCGTTGCCAAGGCGCATGCGGTAATACGCCTTCGCACGGCTCAACGCCACTTGAAACGACCACGTGTCAACGCTTGAGTACAAGGGGTTTTCCGGGCCCGAAAGGCCGGCGAGATGCGCCGCGCGCTCGTACATGCAATACGAGGGATTATCACCGCAATCGCGCATGAACGCCCGCTCTTTCGCGCGGTTCGCCTCCTCTGCAGCCTCTTCCGCCTCTTTCGCCTTCGCGCGTATGTCATCTGCCTGCTCGTCGATTTCGTCGAGCAGCTGTTCCGCCTCGTCATCGTCAGCGATCTCGATTGCCTTGCCTTTCTCGGGCATCAGCACCGCCACGCCAAGGTAATGCGCCCCCGACGAGTCGACGTCGTTGGCCTGCGCAACGCCCGCCGCGCAGGCGGCTGCGAAAAACGGCAGGGCCTCCTGCAACTTGTTGAGCGCCGATGTCGCCCTATCGGAAAAGCCATCGCGCGCCTTGAACAGGTTTTGCCCCACGCTTAGGAGCCCTTCCGAAAGCGACGCGGTCGCTGGCGTGCACAGCGCAGCGAGGCCCAACCCGGTTGCCGTGGCGGCGGTCAGCGTAAGCGACAACACAACCGCATCGCAGAAACGGACGATGAGCATGAACTCGGCAACCTGGTTCTCGGCGGCTAGCGCCGCTGCGTCTGCGACGTCTTGCACTTCGGCCGAAGCGGAGTTTATACGGTACACCTGCGCAGCCGTGAACACGAGAGCGAGCGTGATGAGTAACGAGAGCACCATGCTCGTGGTCGTGAAGCCCCGCTCGTCTCTGAACAGAGAACCGTTGCATGCGCCAATCCTCATGAAGACCAGGCTCCTATCCACGACGACGGCGCCATGCCCAGCTCGGATGACGCAACCCATCCGGGTTGCGTGGGCAACGTCACGCTCTCCTCGATCTCGAGGTTGCCGGCGGCGTTTGTCATGCCGAGCAGCTTCGCGCCCGCATCGAAGAGCGGGAGCGGGCGGATCTCGTTGCCGATGCGAACGGTCACCGTTTCCGCCGATTCGTCGCCGGTTAACTCGATATCCCAGCTGCAATCGCCCCCATGCACGTGGAAGCAGTCGTGCTGCGGCACCGCTGCGAGCCGGTGGCGCACGAATGCCTCGCAGCTCCCGCCCATATCGCTTGTCGCCGTTGCGAGCAAACGGCACCCTTCCGCCGCCGCATTGCCCATGACAAGCCGGTCGTACAGCACGATTCCAGGCTGCACCAGCATGAGCAGGAGCAAGAACATGACCGGGATGACCACTGCCGCCTCCACGGTCCCCTGCCCGCAATTGTCGCGAATGCCTCTCATGCGCCCTCAATACAGGAAGACGTCGACGACGACCGCCGGAGCGACTGCTTGGATATGATGGGAGGCCACGGCGAGGGCATGCTCGACGATAAGGCCGTCGTTCAGCATCCGCCACATCGCCATGAGCGCGGCGGTGAGGGCGAGGAACCCCGCCGCCACAACCGCGAACTCGACCGTCGCCTGGCCGGATTGACCAGCGACCTTGCTCACAATCCGTTGATACCCTCGATAATGGCATCCCATAGCTCGCTCAAACGACCTCGGAACGAGGCGATGGCGAGTATGGCGATCACCACGAGGACACCCACGAGGATTGCGTACTCCGTCGTCCCCTGCCCCGCTTCCGCGCTTACCAGGCGCCTTATCCGCGTGGTGGCGCTTACCCACGCGCGCGTCGTCATGCGATTGGCTGAATCCAACATTCTCGACCAAATAGCCATTTCCCTCGTCCTTTCTCTTGAACCAGCGCATTTCGCGCTCCTTTCACGTCGTCGGCTGTCAGAAATCGCCCGCAAGTTCGAGCAAAATCGGCCCCATGACAAGGAGGAGCATCGCGGGCAGGATGAGGGCGCCAGTCGGCAGCATCATCTTCACCGGTGCCTTTGCCACCCGTTCCTCCAGGTTGGTGCGGTACGTCGCCCTCGATTGCGATGCGGCTTCCTCTAAAATGCCCGCAAGCGCAGAGCCGAATCGCAAGCTGCGGACGATGCTGTCCACGACCCTGCCGAGCTCGTCGCAATCGTATGAAGCGGCGAAATCGCGAAGCGCCTCTTCCCGCGTAGTCAGCCCAAGCGCCCAGCGTCGACGGGTTTTTGCGCATTCGCGCGCGAACTCGTTATCGAAATGAGAACCGTACAATTCAAAGCTTCGGTCGAACGTGAGCCCGCTACGCAAACCCAGGGCGACGACTTCGAGCATTTCCGAAAGATGACGCTCTGCCCCAGCAGCGCGATTCCTGCGAGCCGCGTTGACATCGCGCGAAAGGGCCGTGATGCCGAAAGCGAACCCTGCGACAGCGAGCAACACGGCCATTTCGGCGGAGAACAGCATGCCGAACAGCGCCCCTGCGGCCGCGCCGATTGCCGCAAGGCGCAAACGCGCCTCGTAGTACGCCGACACGGTGACGTCTTTCGCGCATCCCGCCGCTACAGCTTGCTGTTTGTACTTCGCCCCCGCGCGCGTTTCGCCCGCCCGCTTGTTGCGAACGCTCGGCGCAAGCGGCTGTGTCGCACCTGTGAACAGGCGTCGGGTTAGAGATTCCGCATAGCGCAGCGCCCAGCCGCGGCCTTCCGATGAACCAGCCGTCATGCGCCCATCATCGGACAGGGTGCCGAGGGCGGTTTCGCGGAGCCTATGCTTCTTGCGCCGCTCTTGGCCCGCAAGCGCGGCCAGCCCTGCCGCCGCGCCCGCACAACAGCACCCGGCGACGCCGATGACTGCGACGACCGCGTTCATGACACGCCCTCGACTGCAAGCGCGCGGCGCACGAGGAGGATTCCCGCCACCTGCATGATGATGGCGATCGACAGGAGCGCATAACCGAATACGCTCGAGAAGAACGGCATGAGGAAATCGGGGCTCGCGAGCGAGAACGCGGCGATGAGTATGAAGGGCATGACGACCACAACGCGAGCGGAAAGCTTCGCTTGGGCGGTTTGAACGCGCAGCGAACGGCGCAGGGCGAGCTCGCCTTTCACGCTGTCAGTCGCCGCGTCGAGCACTTGGCGCATTGCCCCGCCGCTTTGATGCTGCACGTCGAGCGCGACGGCGACGAACGCAAGCTCGGAAGCGTGGGCCCCTTCACGCAATTCTTCGAGTGCGCGCTCGGCGCTTCCGCCCACTTCCAGCACATGGGCACCGCGGGCGAACGTCTCGCCCAGGGGGCCGGGCGTTTCTGCCGCAACCTGGTTGAACGTCTGAAGCAACGTGAAACCCGACCCCAAGCATGCCGCCATCGACTCGAGCGCCTCCGGGACAGCCTCGCGAACTGATTCCTGGCGCTTGTCACGCGCGTTTCCCGCAAGCGCCGATAGCACGGCCATCGCGCACGCCGGCGTGGCAAGCGCCGCAACTGGGCTTGCGGTCACCGCTCCGAGAAGGAGGGCCAGCATGCCCATGACGGCCAACACCACGGACCCCGCCGACTCCCTCGTCGATTTCCACCCGCGGGCGGAAAGGAAGATGACCGCCTCATCGAGCACATCTGCGATTGGAGCCGCCTTTTCCAGCGCTTTGACAACGGGAAACGCGATCGGGAACCCATTGCGCAGCCGCCAGGCGACGAGCCCTTGCACCGACAGGACATCGCCCTGGGCAACCATGGCCGCGCGGCGGCGACGCAGCATGATAGACGCGGCCTGAGCGGCTGCGAACAGGCAGCCGAACGCTGCCGCTAGGGCCATCAAGCCAACGAGCAAGCGCGTTTCCATGCGCCCACCTCCTCATCGTCAGCCACCCCGAGCTGCGGAAGCTCCTCGACCCAGGCGGGCACCGCGACCCACGTGCCCTCGTCGGCGCCAAGCGCCCGCTCGTAAAGGGAATTCGCCCGGCATCGCCCGGCATCGGGATCGAACGAGAGCGAAACCACGTCGGATATGAACCGCATGCCGTCGAGGGCGCGCCGCGTCTGCACGACGAGCCCGATTGCACTGGCGATATTCGCCTCGATCACATCGACCGGCAGCTCGGCGACGTAGCGCACCATGGTCGTCAAACGCGAAATCGACTCAGCGGGAGAGTTTGCATGCAGCGTGGTCAGCGAGCCCTCGTGACCCGTGTTCATGGCGGTGAGCATGTCGAGCGCCTCTTCGCCGCGGCATTCCCCGACCACGATGCGGTCGGGCCGCATGCGCAGCGCGTTTATGACAAGTTGGCGAATCGTGATTTCACCCGTGCCCTCGGCGTTTTCCGGCCGGGCTTCCAGGCGCGCGACATCGGGATGCATGAAGAACCGTAGCTCGGCCGAGTCCTCGATGGTGACGATGCGCTCATCGGCGGGGATCTCATAGGACAAGGCATTCAAAAGGGTGGTTTTCCCCGATCCGGTTCCGCCGACGACGGCTATGCTCTTACGAGCACGCACCGCCCATGCGAGAAACACGCGGACCGAGGCCTCAACCGAGCCCGATTCTTCCATCTCTTCTAGCGTGATCACATGCCGCGAGAACTTTCGGATGGTCACGTAGGGACCGTCGATTGCGATAGGCGGAACAACGATGTTCACGCGATGCCCTTGCGGCAGCCGTGCGTTCACGATGGGCGACGCTTCGTCGATTCGCCGGCCAAGGGGGCCGAGAATGCGGTCGATGAGCGCGCGCAGGTCGCCTGGGTCGGCAAACCGCCGGTCGGTGGCCACGAGCTTGCCGTCACGTTCGTACAGCACCTCGTCGGGACCGTTCACGATGACT
>JAFUCC010000216.1 GCA_017459925.1 Eggerthellaceae bacterium | reverse complement strand
CGCAAGGTAAGCTATTCCAACCCCGAAGAGGCCCTGGCGGCTCCGAGCGGCGCGGGCGCACCCGCACCGCGTCCGCAGCAGGTCGGCGGCATGCCCGCCGAGGCGCCCAAGCCCACCACCAAGGCGAAGACGTACGTGAAGGACAAGGAAGACCCTTACGCCAACGTCGGGCGCAACGACCCGTGCCCCTGCGGCAGCGGCAAGAAGTTCAAGAAGTGCCACGGAATGTATTCATAAACGCCGTTCTACGAACGGCGTTTAATGCCGACGCTGCGGCCGATTCTGGCGGCACATTTGCCCCTCGTTTCGGCCACGGCGCGGCACGAAGGCCGCTTGGGCCGAAGTCGGGGCAACTGCACTCGCCAGAATCACCCTCGCTGACTTACTACGCCAACCTGTTATACCGAGAATGACTATGGAAGTTGATGCAAAGACAATCGAGCAGCTCGGGCAGCGCGTGACCGACGCGCGCGCCTACCTGCACCTCGACGAGAAAACCGCCGAGCTGGCGAAGCTCGACGAGGAAACGGCACAACCTGGCTTTTGGGACGACACATCGCATGCGCAAGCCGTCTCGAAGCGCGCGGGCAACCTGCGCGACACCATCCGCGAATACGACGAGGCGGCGCAGCTCTTCTCCGATGCGCAAACGGCGTTCGAGCTGGCGGGCGAGGACGAAGCCTTCGCCGAGGAAGCGGCTGACGCGTGCGAGCGGCTGTCGGGCATGCTCGACGCGCTCGAGCTGTCGTCATGGTTCACGGGCCAGTTCGACGAAGGCGACGCCATCCTCACGGTGAATCCCGGTCAGGGTGGCCTTGAAGCCAACGACTGGGCCGACATGCTCTTCAAGATGTACTCGCATTACGGCGAGTCCAAGGGCTGGAAGGTGCACGTGCTCGACATCACGTACGCCGAGGGCATCGGCATCGACCGCGCCACCATTCAGTTCGAAGGCCGCAACGCCTACGGCATGCTGCGTTCGGAAATCGGCGTGCACCGCCTGGTGCGCATCTCGCCGACGGACGCCAAGGCGCGCCGCCACACCACGTTCGCCAGCGTCGAGCTTCTGCCGGTGCTTCCCGAGGACATCGAGGTCGACCTCGACCCCAACGATGTGCGCGTCGACGTGTTCCGCGCCAGCGGCCCCGGCGGTCAGTGCGTGAACACCACCGACTCGGCCGTGCGCCTGACGCACGTTCCCACAGGGTTAGTCGTCACGTGTCAGAACCAGAAGTCGCAGCTTCAGAACAAGGAGGCCGCGTTTCGCGTGCTGAAGGCCAAGCTGTACGAGCTCGAAGAGCAAAAACGCCAGGCGGAAATCGACGAACTGCGCGGCGAGCGAATGGAAAACTCGTTCGGCAGCCAAATTCGCAACTACGTGCTGTACCCGTATCAAATGGTGAAGGACCTGCGCAGCAACCACGAAACCGGCAACGTCGACGCGGTCTTGGCGGGCGACATCGACGACTTCGTGATCGCCTTCCACAAGTGGCGCGCTTCCCAGTAGGCGAATGAGTAGCAGGACGTTCCTGCGACTCATTTCCCGTGACGGACTGCAAACTCGGGAGATTACCAGAAAATGAGTCGCAGGAACGTCCTGCTACTCATTCGGAACCTGCGAAAAGAACGCGAAGCACCACACACGCACGCTATTCCTTGGTACAATGGGCATCCTGAGAGAAAGGTGCTCCATGAGCGTGGAAATGTTGACTAAAACTGCCAATGACCTGCGGATAAGCATTGTGAAGATGATTGCCGAGGCAGGCAGCGGACATCCGGGTGGTTCCCTATCATGCGCCGACATCATGACGGCGCTTTATTTTGGCGGCGTGATGGAACACGACCCCGCGAACGCCGACGCTCCGCGCGACCGCTTCATTCTGGCGAAGGGCCATGCGGCGCCGGCGCTGTACGCCGCTCTCGCGCATGCGGGCTACTTCCCGGTCGATGAGCTCATGACGCTGCGCAAGTTCGGCTCGCGCCTGCAGGGCCATCCCGACTGCAACCTGCTTCCGGGCGTCGAGGTTTCCACCGGTTCGCTGGGCCAGGGCCTTTCCATCGCGTCGGGCCTGGCTGCGGGCCTTCGTTTGGAAGGCGACGGCCACACGGTGTTCGCGCTTTTGGGCGATGGCGAGTGTCAGGAAGGCCAGGTGTGGGAGGCGGCCATGTTTGCCGCGCATCAGGGCCTCGACAACCTGGTCGCCATCGTCGACCGCAACTGCTTGCAAATCGACGGCAACACGGCCGATGTGTGCGACCCGGGCGACCTGGGCGCGAAGTTCGCCGCGTTCGGATGGGAGACCTCCGAGGTCGACGGCCACGACATCGCCGCCGTCATCGAAACGCTGAACGCCGCGAAGGCTGCCCGCGCGGGCAAGCCCCAGGCCATCATCGCCCGCACCGTGAAGGGCAAGGGCGTTTCGTTCATGGAAGACCAGGCTGGCTGGCACGGCAAGGCGCCGAACGCCGAGCAGCTTGCGCAGGCGCTGGAGGATCTGGAAGGTACGGAGAACTAACATGGTGAAACTTGCATCGCCTGAGCAGGCACAACAGAAGAAAGCCACCCGCGCGGCATACGGTGCCACGCTCGTCGAGCTCATCGACGAGGGGCTGCCCATCGTGGCGGTCGATGCCGACCTGACTGGCTCCACGACAACCAAGAAGCTTCAGGACGCTGGCCCCGAATACGCCAAGAGGCTGTTCAACTGCGGCATTGCCGAGCAGAACATGACCGACGTCGCGGCGGGCTTGGCGCTCGCGGGCAACATCGCATTCACCGGCAGTTTCGCCGTGTTCGGCACGGGCCGCGCGTACGACCAGATTCGCAACACGGTGTGCTATTCCAACTTGAACGTGAAGATCGCCCCGACGCATGCGGGCATTTCGGTCGGCCCCGACGGCGGCAGCCACCAGATGCTCGAGGACATCTCGCTCATGCGCGTGCTTCCCAACATGCGCGTGCTCGTGCCTGCCGATTACGCGTCGGCAGCGGGCGCCATCCGCTTGGCGGCCAACACGCCGGGGCCGGTGTACGTTCGCATGGGTCGCGAGTCGGTGCCTTGCGTGTACGCCGACGGCACCGAGCTCGAACTCGGCGGCTCCTTCCAGCTGCGCGAAGGCGCCGACGCCTCCATCATCGCATGCGGCCTCGAGGTGCGTGAAGCGCTTATTGCCGCTGACCAGCTCGCCGAAGAGGGCATTTCGGTCGACCTCATCGACGCGTACAGCGTAAAGCCGCTCGATGCGCAGGCCATCGTCGCCTCGGTCGCCAAGACCGGTTGCGCGGTCACGGCCGAAGAGCACAGCGTGTACGGCGGTCTGGGTTCTGCCGTCGCCGAGCTGCTCGCGGCAGAGCATCCGGCGCCTGTCGAGTTCATCGGCATGCAGGACAAGTTCGGCAAGTCCGGCGGATACGCCGAGCTATCTGCGCACTTCAAGATGGATGCGGCGGCGATTGCTGATGCTGTGAAGAGGGTTATCGCCCGTAAATAGGTCTGGTAGAATCAGCTTCGTCTCAGTAAACGACTATACGAACGGAGCATTCTGTGACAGAAGCCACCAACCAGGGGGCTCGGCAGCCATATCAGGCGGCTGCAACTCAAACGATGCGATCGGCTCCCGACCTTTCAACGGCGTTGCCTTCGTTGGAAGTCGACGACATCCCCCAGCAGGGAACCCCCGTCATCGCGTTCGACCGTGTGTCGAAGGTGTACCCTGCCCAGCCTAACCGCCCGGCGCTCGAGAACATCTCGCTGCAGATTTATCCTGGCGAGTTCGTCTTCCTCGTCGGCCATTCCGGCTCGGGCAAATCCACGCTTGTGCGCCTGATCATCCGCGAGCTGCGTCCCAGCTCGGGCACGATCACCATCGCCAACGAAGACCTGGGCAGCATGCGCAACTGGCGCGTGCCGTACCTGCGCCGCAACATAGGCTGCGTGTTCCAGGACTTCAAGCTGCTGCCGAACAAGACGGTCTACGAGAACGTCGCGTTCGCGCTCGAGGTAATCGGCAAGAACCGCAACGTCATCCGCACGCAGGTGCCCGAAGTGCTGCGCCTGGTCGGCTTGCAGGACAAGCTCGACAAGCTGCCCGATCAGCTGTCCGGCGGCGAGGCCCAGCGCGTCTCCATCGCGCGCGCCATCGTGAACCGCCCGCCGCTGCTCGTGTGCGACGAGCCCACCGGCAACCTCGACCCGCAGACGTCGCGCGGCATCATGGACTTGCTCGAGCGCATCAACCGCACGGGCACCACGGTGCTCGTGGCCACGCACGACCGTGAAATGGTCGACAACATGCGTCGTCGCGTCATCGCGCTCGAACGCGGTCACCTAACCCGCGACCAGCAGAGGGGGGTGTACGGTTTCGATGTCTAGTCTCGCTTACTTCATCAAGCAAGCCTTCCAGGGCTTTGCGCGCAACCTGTCCACCACGCTGGGCTCGATCATCACCATTTTCCTGTCGTTGTTCATCATCGGCGTGTTTTTGGTGGGCGCTATCGTCGTCGACAACATCGTGAAGTCGGTCGAAAGCGAAGTGTCCATCACCGCCTACATTTCCGACGACGCGAAACAGTCCGATATCGATTCCATGGAATCCTACATCGAGGGTCTCGATGGCGTGGCGAGCGTGTCCTTCACCACGAAGGAGCAGGCGCTCGAGGACTTCCGCAACATGTCGTCGAACGCCGAGATCGTCGACGAGCTCGGCGGCAACCCGCTGCCAGCTTCCATCAACATCGAGCTGTCCGACCCGCAGAAGGTGCAGACGGTCGCCGATGAAATCGAAGCCAGCGACCTGTTCGCGAAGATCGCCGATGAGGACAACCCGGCCGACTCGCTGAAGTACGGCCAGCGCACGGTCGAGCGCCTGTTCTCGGTCACGAACTATGTGCGCTACATCGGCATCGCGCTCATCATCCTGCTGGTGTTCATCTCGCTCGTGTTCATCAACAACACCATCCGCCTGGCCATCATGGCGCGCCGCAAGGAAATCGCCATCATGCGCTTGGTCGGCGCCTCGAACGGCTTCATTCGCGGGCCCTTCCTCATGGAAGGCGCGCTGCATGCGGTCATCGGCGCCGTGTTGGCGGCTGGCTGCCTCGAGCTGCTGCGACGCATCGCGCTGCCGCGTCTGCAGGAATCGCTTGCGTTCCTGCCGATCGGCATCGAGGGCAACACGTTCTTGCTGATCTACCTTGCCCTGCTCGTGGCCGGCCTCATCATCGGCCTCATCGGTTCGGCGTTCGCCATGCGCCGCTACCTGAAGGTGTAACCTAGATTGGCGGTTTGCGCCCATGGGCGAACGTGGGAATAACCAACGAACGGCTGCGCGTACGCGGAAAAGGCGTGCGCGCAGTTACCGTCTTATCAGGGCGTTTCTCGTCGTCATCTTAGCCGTTGCGGCATTCGCCATCGGCTTCATGGTGCGCGGTCAGAGCGCGTTTTTGCAATCGCTCGGCTTCCCGTCTTCAATTACGGGCATTGTCCAAAGCGACATCACCGACCAGAACACCGCGAAGAAAGACGTTTACAACTCGCTTTCCATGCGCGTTGCCGAGGTCGAGGACATCCTGGCCACCGACAGCCTCGACTCGTACAACCTCGAAGAGGTCACCGAAAGCACGCTGCAGGCGTTTAGCACGGCGTCGGATGACTCGTACCTGCGCTATTACTCGCCCG
>JAFUCC010000215.1 GCA_017459925.1 Eggerthellaceae bacterium | reverse complement strand
ACGTCACCCCAGGGAAGATGTTCAAATTGAAGGAACGCTTCTGCGCAAAGGTGAGTTGAACGAATTTGAACATCTTCCCTGGGGTGACGTTCAGCTGCCCGCCTTCCCCGGGGTGACGTTCAACGGCCCGCCGTTTCCCGCGCACGCTTGCTTGTCCTGCATGTTTACGATTCATCTTGTAAAATTGAAGGGTTATGGGACGTTTGCGCCAAGACGCACGGCATCAGATGAAGGTTGCGTACGCAATCTTGGCGCTTTGCGCTGTCATCTCGCTTGCTGCCTGCTCGGGCGGCGGTGCGGGCGGAAGCGGCGCGGGCACGGCAGCGGCAGCGACGGGGCCTACGGGCGCATCGTTCGATCAGCCCGCAAGCGTCGAAATGCCCACGGTTTCGCAAGACGGGCCTTCCATCGACATTTCCCACGATGCAGACGGCTACGTAATTGCCCATTCGTCAAGCGCCGCACGGCTGAAGTTCCAGGTAGCCAGCGGCGACATGACGTACAACTACGACCTTCCCAACGACGACACGCCCACGGTGTACCCCATCAACATGGGCAACGGCGCGTACCGTTTCCGCATCATGAAGAACACCGACGGAAACAACTACGTCGAGCTCGAGAGCGTGGAAGACGATGTGGCGCTCTCTTCAGAATTCGCGCCGTTCACCATTCCGAACCAATTCTGCGATTATGACGAAACCAGCCAATGCGTGCAGATCGCCCGTCAAGTGACCGCCAGCGCAGCGAACCAGGGCGAAGCCGTGCAGGCCGTATGCGAATACGTCGTGGACAACGTTTCCTACGACACCGACAAGGCCCAGCTGCTCTCGACGACGACCGGCTACATCCCCAACCCCGACGACACGCTGGCCACCGGCACGGGCGTCTGCTTCGACTACGCCTCGCTCGGCGCCGCCATGTTGCGCAGCCAGGGCATTCCCACGAAGATCATCACCGGCTACGTTTCGCCTGGTGACCTGTACCATGCGTGGATCATGGTCTACATCGACGGATCGTGGCATACCGGGGAATTCTCGGTCGACCCCGACACGTGGTCGCGCGTCGACCTGACGTTCGCCGCCTCCGGCAGCACCGAGTTCACCGGCGATGGCACCAGCTACACAGATAGGTACGTGTACTAACGTGAAGGCGATTGTTGGAAAGGGAGCAGATTGAACGTCATCCCAGGGGTGATGTTCAATTTCGAACAACAGCATTATGAACGGCAATTCACTATAATGTGAAGATTGGCGAGATAGCCTAAGAGGGAGAGAACGACATGGCACAGAAACTGCTCGAGAGCAGCGCGCTTAGCACCTTTTGCGGCAGCATGGCGACAATGCTCTCGGCCGGCATCCAGACAGACGAGGCGACGCTCATGCTCGCCGAGAACCGCGAGCGCTCGCGGTTCCAAGACGTGTGCAACCGCCTGTACCAGAACGTGTCTGCGGGCGACAGCCTGGGCGCGGCCATGGAGAAGACGGGCGCGTTCCCTCAATACGCCGTCGACATGGTCAACACGGGCGAGCGCTCGGGCCATCTCGAGCAGGTGCTGCGCAACCTCGAGGTGTACTACGACGAGGAGGACCGCCTGTTCACGAAGCTGCGCAGCAGCGTGGGCTACCCGGCGGCGCTGCTCGTGATCATGACCATCATCCTGGCGTTCACCGTGGCGGTCATCCTGCCGGTGTTCTCCGACGTGTACGCGAACATGGCCGGCTCGCTGGCGAGCGGGTCGTTTTCCAGCGTGGCCATATCGATGACCATCGGCTGGGTCGCGCTCATCATCATGGTGGTGTGCGCCGTTGTCGCGTTGCTGCTCGTGGCGGCCACCGGCTCGCCGCGCGGCCGTCAGCGCGTCATGCACCTTCTCGAGCATTTCGGGCCGACCAAGCAGGCCATGTACCAGCTGGCCCTTTCCCGTTTCACCATGGCGCTCGCAACGCTCGTGTCGTCTGGCATCACCGACGAAGAGGCCATGTCGCGCGCCGTGCAGACGGTCGACCACGCGAAGCTGCGCGCCCGCCTGGTGAAGGCCGCCGACAGCATGAACGACATCGAGAACCCGCGCAGCCTCACGCAGGCCATTAGCGAGCACCGCATCTTCGAGCCGCTATACGCCCGCATGCTCAACGTAGGCATGCGCTCGGGCAACACCGACGAAACGCTGTCGCAGCTCTCCTCGACGTTCTTCGACGACGCCGTGGTGCAGATCGACCGCGCGCTCGACAGCATCGAGCCCGTGCTCGCGGCGTTCCTGACCGTCGCCGTGGGCGCCACGCTCATCGCCGTCATGCTGCCCCTCATCGGCATCATGGGATCGATCGGGTAAGGAAGCCCGCTTGTACCACGAGATGACATACGAGCAGATCAAGCGCCGCAGGGCACAGCGCCTGGCCACGGCCATCATCGTCATCGCGCTTGCCGTGCTCGCCGTGTTCGCCGCGATCACCGCCCAAGCGAGCGCGCGCGAACAGGCGGCGATGTCGGTGCGCGAGTCGGTGCTCAACGCCGCCAAGCAATGCTGCGCGGTGGAAGGGTCGTACCCGTCGACGCTCGAGCATCTCGAGAAGAACTACGGCCTGGTCATCAACCGTAACGACTACGTGGTCAGTTACGAGTGGTTCGCCGACAACGTCTTGCCCAGCGTGGTGGTGACGGCGCGATGAGCGTGGAAATCGATTACAACGCCGTAGCGGCGTACGAACGCTCGAAGGCCCCGCGAGGCAAGGTGGCCAACGCCCGCACGTTCACCATCGTGCTTCTGGCCGTGTTCTTCATCATCCTCATGTCGGGCCTGGCAATAGGCGTGGCCATGTACCAAGCGGTTGCCAACAACCAGCTCGAAACCAACGCTGCCCGCATGCAAGCCGGCTTGCTGGCCAGCAACGTTCATTCCAACGACACGGCAAGCGCGCTCGGCACGGGCAACGGACCCGAAGGGCGCGCTCTGGTGCTGACCGAGCATGGCAGCGACGGCGATTCCTACGAAATGCGCATGTACCTGTACAACGGCAACATCGTGCAGGAATACTCCACGGCAGGCTCCGCCTACAACCCCGAACGCGCACAGGCGCTCATCGCGTCGACGACGTTCGACTTCGAGCTTCACGGCGACCTGCTCGTCATCTACACCGACCAAGGCGCGACGAACATCGCCCTCCGCAGTTACCAGGGAGGTGCGGCGTGAGCATGGAGTTCATGGCCCGCAAATCCCGCATGAGGACTCGCCAGTCCTGGTCTTCGGTGGCGTTCATCGTCGAATCGATCTTGCTGCTCGTGTTCCTGGTGGCATCGCTTGCGGTGCTGACGCGCGTGTTCACGGCGTCGCTGAGCCGCAGCGTCGAAAGCCGCACGCTCGACGCGGCAACCATCGCCGCCACGAGCATCGCCGAGCACTTCGCGGCCGATCCGACTGGCGTCGACGAAAGCACCACGCTGGGCGACCTCATCATCAAGTGCGAGGTGACCGAGGGTTCACGTGCGAACGGCACCATGTACTACGCGCACATCGACGTGTACGACACGGCCGGCGTAACTGGTGGCACGCCGGTCTATTCCATCGACACGTCGCACTACGAGAGCGAGCCTGCCAATACGACGGGCCTTGAAGACGCCGCTTCCGACACCGCGAGTTCGGAAAGCGAGGTGGAATGATGGCCCAGGATTCGCAACATGCGCGCATCCAGCTTCACCAGGGCGACAAGGTCCGCATCGGGCCCGTGTCGATCATCACGCTCATCGCCATCATCTGCATGGCGGTGCTGGCAGTGCTGGCCGCTTCCACGTCGAACGCCACCGCAGCCATATCCGAGCGTCAGGCGAACGCGAACCAGCTGCTGTATTTGAACGAGTCGGCCGGCCAAGAGTTCGTCGCCGGCATCGACGACGCGCTTGCCGGCGTTCGCGTGCAAGGCGGCTCGGCAACCGACGGAGCCCAAGCCGTGCAGCGCAGGCTCGACGCGATTTGCCAGCAAGCGCGCGAAGCTGGCGACGGGCGCGTCGATTGCACGGCCAACATCGAAGACACGACCGTGACCGCAGAATTTATCTGCGAAAACACACGGCGTTTAACCGTTGCCGTTACAATACGGGACGATGCGACGTACCGTATTGACGAATGGAAGATGGCGTCGGCGCAGCAAGAGGCCCCAACGGCGGGCACCTTGTGGCAAGGCGCTTAAGGACGAGCATTACGATAGGCGAAACGAGGGACATGATGGAGCTTACACCGCTGCTGAAGAGGATGGTCGACGAGAAGGCGTCTGACATCTTCATCATCGCCGGACAACCGCTGACGTTCGAGGCGAACGGACGGTTCATGCGCCTGGGCGAGCAGTCGCTCATGCCCGCCGACACGAAGGAGGTCGTGCGTGGCATCTACGAACTCGCCGACCGCGACTTCCGCCTGATGGAAGAGAACGTGAACCACGACGAGGACTTCTCGTTCGCAATCGCCGGCGTCGGCCGCTTCCGCGCCAACGTGTTCCGCCAGCGCGGTTCCATGTCGGCCATCATCCGCGTCATTCCGTTCGGGTTGCCCGACCCCGCAGAATACGAGATCCCCGAGGACGTGCTGCGCCTGGCGCGCCTGACCAAGGGCTTGGTGCTGGTCACCGGCCCCGCCGGCTCGGGCAAGACCACGACGCTCACCTGCATCATCGACCGTTTGAACCACGAGCGCAACGGCCACATCATCACGATGGAAGACCCCATCGAGTACGTGCACCGTCACGGCACCTGCATCGTCACGCAGCGCGAGATCCCCACCGACGTCGCCACCTACGCCGAAGCGCTGCGTTCGGCCCTGCGCCAGTCGCCCGACGTCATCCTGCTCGGCGAGATGCGCGACCCCGAAACCGTCGCCACCGCCATGACCGCCGCCGAGATGGCGCAGCTGCTGTTCTCGACGCTGCACACCACGAGCGCATCGGGCACGGTCGACCGCATCGTCGACACGTTCCCCGCCGTGCAGCAGCACCAGATCCGCATTCAGCTGTCTTTGGTGTTGCAGGCCATCGTCTGCCAGCAGCTCGTTCCGACAGTCGACGGCAAGGTCACGCCCGTCTTCGAAATCATGAAGAGCAACCCTGCCATCCGCAACCTCATCCGCGAGCGCAAGACCCACCAGATCGACTCGGTCATCGCCGCCGGCGGCAAGGACGGCATGCGCACCATGGACCAAAGCCTGTTCAACCTGGCGAAGGAAGGCCGCATCACCCCCGAAACGGCCCTACGCTTCAGCATTCACGAAGAGGCCCTGACCCGGCACCTGGAGCTCGAAGGATTGTTGTAAGGGAACGTCCTTATTGGCGGTTTCGCGTACTTGTGACGTGTTAATAGGCAAAGAACTAGGCTGGCTTGAACCGGCGCATCAGTGCGAATGTTGCGCCGGTTTCTTGTTGCTCCGAAGAAACCGGATCGTTCACAATGGGCGATTCGGCGCTGCCATACCTACGGCCCCAGTCGTACTTCTAGCGATATCCTGCCAGGCTTGCAGACCCTATCCGTACTTCGGGCGATATCCTGCCATACCCGCAAGAGCAACTCGTACTTCTATCGATATCCTGCCAGTCTTGCAAGAGCAAGTCGTACTTTGGGCGATATGCTGCCACACGTGCAACTCGGAGAGGTTTCGTGGAAGGATATGGGTCCAAGTACGATTTCCGCATAGTGCCTGGCAGGATAATCCGTACTTGTGCGCGTTATCCTGCCAGGCGGTCGTACTTAGGGCG
>JAFUCC010000214.1 GCA_017459925.1 Eggerthellaceae bacterium | reverse complement strand
TGAAAATGAGTAGCAGGAACGTCCTGATGCTCATCATTGGGACGCGTTTACTGGCGAGTGAAACCTACCTAGACCGTAACTTCCGCAAGCAGTGCCTGGCAGCCACGCAAGACGTCGTCGTACGTCTCGTCGAAGTTGCGCGTGTACCAGGGGTCTGCCACATCCCCCTCTTCGCCGACGAACGACAGCAGCTTGCGCACCTTGCCCATGTTCTCGGGGCCGAGAATGCGTTTCAGATGGCGGATGTTCTCATCGTCCATGCAGACGATGTAATCCCAGCCGGCGTTTTCACCAGCCTGAATGCGGCGCGCGCGATGCGGAACGATGGGAACGCCCTCGGCTTTCAGCTTATCGCGCGCTGGAGGGTAAATCGGCATGCCGATTTCCTCGTTGGTCGTCGCCGCGGAATCGATCGTGAAGGAATCGCCGAGATCCGCTTCGTCTACCAGCCACTGCATCACGCATTGCGCCATCGTCGAGCGGCAAATGTTGCCGTGACACACGAACAGGATGCGGGTGCGATTGGGTTTCACAGCGAGTCCTTCCATAAAAAGGGCACCCCGGCCAACCCAGGGTGCCCACTTAAGCTGTCTTGCCGTTAGTCGACTGGCGTGCAGTCGGCGTTCAGCGCCGCAATGATATCGGGCAGCGCCTCGTCGACCTTGTCGTTGTCGAGCTGGCAGGTGCCGGCATTGCGATGCCCGCCACCACCGTACGACAGGCAGATCTTGCCGATGTCGGCGTTGCTGCGCTTGTCGAGGATGGACTTGCCGATCATCACAGCCGTGTTCTGCTTGCGGAAGCCCCACGCCACATGCACGGAAATCTGCGTTTCGGGGTACAGCGCGTACACCATGAAGCGGTTGCCGGCGTAAATCGTCTCGGTTTCGCGCAGGTCGAGCACCACCACGCGGCCTTCGACGCGCGCGAGCCCGCGCACCTGCTCGGTGAACTTCTCCTGCTGCTCGAAGTACAAGTCGACGCGCTCCTTCACGTCGGGCATCTGCAGGATGTCGTCGATCGGATGGTCGAGGCAGGCGTCGATGAGCTCCATCATCAGGTCGTAGTTCGAAATGCGGAAATCGTGGAAACGCCCGAGGCCCGTACGCGCATCCATCAGGAAGTTCATGAGCACCCAGCCCTCGGGATGCAGGATCTCTTCGAGCGTGAAGTCGGCGGAATCGCCCTTGTCGACCGCTTCCATCAGCTCGTCGCTGATGCGCGGCAGCGCTTCGGAGCCGCCGTAGTAGTCGTACACTACACGCGCGGCGCTCTTCGCATCGCCGTCGATAATGTAGCGGCCTTCGTAATCGACATCGGCATTGCGGATGAGCTCGGACTCATGATGGTCGAAGGCCAGGCCGACGCGCGGATCGAACGGCAGGTTCGTCGTGATGTCGTTCGAGGTGATGTCGACCTTGCCGTCCTGCACGTCCTTCGGATGCACGAACTTGATGTCGTTGATGAGCCCTTTTTCCTTCAGGATCATCGCGCAGACGAGCCCATCGAAATCGCTTCGCGTAACCAGGCGGTACTTTCCAGCTTCAGTCATGAAACACCCCTAACTATCAGGACTTATTCTCTGTTGCATGCAATTATACCGCCGACTGGCGCACCGAGCGTTAAATGTGTCAGCTTTGCCTGGTCACTTTGGCACAGCAAAGATGGCATGCCGTGGCTATTTTCCGCAACACTCGCGGTACTTTTTGCCGCTGCCGCAAGGGCACGGGTCGTCGGCGCCCACCTTCATGACCGACCCGTCGGCGTTGTAGAACATCTTGCGCCCCGTCAGCTGCTCGTACAGCTCTTGCGGCGACCAGCCGTTGTTTTCCCAGGACGGCATGGCGTTGAACAGGTTCGTTATCAGCACGGTCAACCGATCGGGGTCTGATGAGCAGCCCTCGAGCCCCAGGTCCATCGCATAGGCGAACAGCGCCTGCAGGCTGCCTGACTCGATCGATGCGAGCACCATTTCGTACACGACCCCGTCGGCAAAGGTCAGGTCGTCTTGCCCGTCGGGAATGCGCTCATCCAGGAAGTCGCGCAACCGCACAACGCTCGGATTGTCGAGCAGCTCGCCGATCACGTCGTTTTCCAGCAGCGAGCGGGAAATCGGCTTCATGGGAAGATTGCCCTGCGACTCCACGAGCTCGCGCTTGTACTGCTCGAGCCACTGCAGCTCGGTCGGCAAATCGACGTGCGAGCGGGAACCGCCAGGCGCGCCGTCAACCTGAAGCGCATATTCCCCCGTCTCGCGATTCTGCAAAATGCCGCGCACGGTGTCGCGCTGGTGGCGCACGTGCTCTTGGGCGACAAAGTCGGGCGTCAGCGTGTAATGCACGACGTAATCGACACCGCCATACTTCCAAACCCCGAAGTCGACCTCAGGCGAAAGCGCCTGCGAAGCGATGATCTCGTCGAACGCTTGCCTATCGACCACGTCGGACACAAGCGAGCAATACTGTGCATACGCGTCGTCGACTCGAACCACACCGCATTGGATAACGCACGCATCCAAACAGTCAAGCGCCTGGTTCCAGCGGCGCCAGGAAGCGTCATCCAAGTTCGGGTTCACGTCGTCGCGCCAACGACCGATAGGTTGATGCACTATCCGCGCCGCACGTTCGTCGCGCGAAAGCCCCGCCAACGCACCGCGGTGGAATCCGGCAGGCAGCACTTCCTCCCCCGCCGAAGCCTCCTCAGCGACGCCGTTTAGCAGGTCTTCCAACTCTTTATCGCGCTTTGCCGCAAGATACGCTTCCGCCCGCTGCGTGAAGTCGGCGCCCGTCAACGCAATGCCGCCCTGCGCACAGCGGTTCTCGAACTCGTCTTGAATACGCTGCAACTCGGCTGGCGTTCCCTCGGTGTCGTACGCCTGCATGAAGCCGTCGTACACGATGAGGTCGTCGAACGGCAACAACACCAGCTCGACATATGCCGGCGCAGGGCCGATCTCGCCTTCCAGCTCATACGTGACGCCGGCAACGGAGAATACGCCCGCTTCGCCCATCAGCACCGCGCGCCCCGATTGGTAACGCACGAGCGTGTAGAACCCCGGCAGCGCATTCTTCCACGAAAGCGCCGTGTCGAGGCACCGTTGCGACAGGCGATGCGGGTTGTCGCGCACGAACTCGTCGATGATCTCGACGTTTTCCCACAACGTATGCGCAACGAGCGACCCCTTCACGTCGTCGAGCGCCGTCGCGAAGTCGAGCGTGAAGCCCTCGACCACGCGGAACCGCTCGTTCACGTAGTACAAGAGCGAGTCCATCGTGTCGAAAAAGCGGTCGTTTTGCTCGTCATTGAGTATCAACGATGTTTCTTTCCTTAGCCATCGATTTGCACAACCCATTATATTGCTACAATCGCATGCGACCGAACAGAGGAGAGCACATGCCCATCGTTGACGCACACGCCCACATTTACCCTGAGAAAATCGCCCTGAAAGCCGTATCCGCCATCGGGCGGTTCTACGGCGTGGAAGCGTCGATGGCAGGACAAGGCTCGCCCGAAGACCTGCTGGCCCACAAGGAGTCGGCGGGCATCACGCACTTCATCGTGCATTCGGTTGCCACGACGGCGCATTCGGTGCCCACCATCAACACGTTCATAGCCGAGCAGTGCGCTCAGCATCCTGAATTCATCGGCTTCGGCACGATGCACCCCGATTTCGAGGACATGGAAGCCGAAGTGGAGCGCGCGCTGTCGCTCGGCCTGCACGGGTTCAAGCTGCACCCCGATACGCAGCAGGTGAACATGGACGACCCGCGCCTCATGAACTTTTACGAGATCATCGCCGGCCGCGTGCCGCTCACCGTGCACACGGGCGACTACCGTTACGACTACTCGAACCCGCGCCGCCTTGCCCGCATCATGAAGACGTTCCCCGACCTCGTGGTCGACGCCGCCCACCTCTCGGGCTGGGCAACCTACGACATCGGCTACGACATCATGGTTGAAGAGGGGCTTGTACACAACGAGCGCTTGTTCATGGATGCCTCGAGCTCGTTCGCGTGGATTGGCCGCCGGCATATGCGCGAGCTCATCCGCATGTGGGGATCCGACCGCGTCATGTACGGCAGCGACTACCCCATGTGGGATCCGACGCACGAGCTGAACGAAATGCTGAATTGCGAGCTGACCGACGACGAATTGGAAAAGGTGCTCTGGAAGAACGCCGAGCGCTTCAGCGGCGTGAATATAGGATAAATGGTTGAACATCACCCCAGGGGTAATGTTCAAATTTGCTGAAACTCTGCCTTTGCGCAGAAGCGTTCCTTCAATTTGAACATTACCCCTGGGGTGATGTTCAACTAGCCGCCGGCCTTACCCTTGCCCCATCTGCACGCGGATCTTGTCGATGCGCAGGTTGTCCATGTCGACGACGGTGAACGTTGCCTCTTTCCCGTCCTCGCCAGAAACGGAAACCGTATCGCCCTCGTCGGGAATGCGGTCGAACAAGGCCAGCAGCAAGCCGCCAGCGGTTTCGCATTCCGCAGCTTCTTCAGGCGTGAACCCGATGAGCTCGACCGTCTCGTCGATCGGGTACGATCCGTCGATCAGGTAATCGCCCGGCGCCATTTCCACCGGACGGCCCTCGTCTTCATGCGTGTACTCGTCATGGATGCGGCCGACGATCTGTTCCATGACGTCGCTCATGGTGACGATGCCCGCCGTGCCGCCGTGTTCATCGACGACCACGGCGATCTTGGTGCGCTTTTCCTGCAGCGTGTTCAGCAGCTTGCCAACCGAAATGCCTTCGGGCACAGCTTCGATCGGGCGAATGCGAACGTCCTCGAGGCTTTCCACTTGGCCGGCCGTGTACAGGTCTTTCACGTGCACGAACCCCACGATACGGTCTTTGCTGCCCTGGCACACGGGGTAACGCGTGAACTTGTAGTTCTGCACATGCTGCAAGTTGTCTTCGAGCGGGTCCTCCAAGTCGAGGCACACGACGTCGGTGCGCGGCGTCATGATGGCCTCGGCATCCTTGTCGCCGATATCGAAAATGTTGTCGACGTACTCGTTGGCCGTCGGGTCGATGAGCCCGCTTTCGGTGCTCTCATCGATGAGCAGCTTGATCTCCTCATCCGTGTACACCTCGTGCGCCTGGTCGGGGTCGTGCCCCGCCAGCCGCACGGCTCCGCGCGTCAGCGCGTTGAACATGAGCATGATCGGATACGTGATGCGGTAGAACCACACGAGCACGCCCGCCGTGCGCAAGCACCAGCGCTCGGTCGAGAAGATGGCGAACGATTTCGGAATCTGCTCGCCGACGACCACGTGCAGCGTCGTCATGAGGATGTAGCCGATGGCGACGGAAATCGTGGTGATGGCCGTATCGGACATGCCGACCGGCTCGAGCACCGGCCGCACAAGCGCGGAGAATGCCGGCTCGCCTAGCCAGCCGAGCGCCAACGATGCCAACGTAATGCCCAACTGGCACGCGGCCAGATATGCGTTCACGTCCTCGGTCACGCGCTTGGCAGCCTTCGCGCCAGGCTTGTTCTCGGCTAGGGCGATCTCGATCTGCGATGGGCGCACGCGCACCATGGCGAATTCGGCGATGACGAAAAACGCGTTCATCGCCAGGAAGAAAGCCACCAACAAGAGGCTTACCGCTATCGGCATATAATGTTGAACTCCTCAGTCTGCAATTTGCTCGACAAACGATTATACTCAACTGCACTACTGCAATATCGGCCAATCGACAACGTTGAAGAAAGGAAACATTCATGGCTGACGAAGAGAAGAAGAGCCTCGCCGAGGAGTTCAAGGAGTTCATCGACAACGGTAACGCGATGGACATGGCCGTCGGCGTCATCATCGGCGGCGCGTTCACGGCCATCGTCACCTCGCTGA
>JAFUCC010000213.1 GCA_017459925.1 Eggerthellaceae bacterium | reverse complement strand
GCGATAATCATTTTCCTCGGAGGTATTTGATTGCCGGATAATATGGATATTACAGGCTCTCGATATGCGCGACGACGTCGCCGACGTTCTGCAGGCCTTCGGGCTCGCCGAAGTCGATGTCGAGCTTGTCTTCCAAATCGCAAATCAGCTGCACCATGTCGAGAGAATCGATGTTCAGCGAGTCGAACGTGGATTCCTCGGTGACGCTGGCGGGGTCGATGTCGAGGTTCTCTGCCAGGATGTCGCGGATGGTGTCGATGGTCGCCATGGGTTCCCCTTTCTAGGCGGTCTGCTTCAGCAGGCCGTAGCCGCCCTCGCCGCGGCGATACAGCACGCAGAACACGTCGGTGTCGCGGTCGATGTAGGCGAAGAAATCGTGGCCGAGCAGGTCGATCTGGATGAGCGCCTCTTCCTCGGTCATCGGCTCGAAGCTGATTTCCTTCACGCGCACGACCTCGTCGTCGGAAAGGTCGGCCATGAGGGCGTCGAGGTCGAGGTCGCCCGTGCCTTCCATCGTCTTGATGGAGGCCGGGTCGCCATGGGCGCCTGCGCGAACCTTGCGGTCGATGACGCGCGTCTTGTACTTGCGCAGCTGGCGCAGCACCTTCGCGGCCGCTACGTCGATGGCGGCATACATGTCCTGCTCGTCTTCCTCGACGCGCACGACGTTGCCCTTCGTGCGGATGGTGACCTCGCACTTGCAGGGCAGGGCGATGGACGGGTTCTTCTTAACGGAGAGCACGACTTCGGCATCGAGCGGGTCGATGTCCATAACCTTCATGGAGTTGCCGATCTTCTCTTCGGCGTACTGACGCAGTGCATCGGATACGGTCATTTTGCGTCCGGTCACAGTAATCGCCATGGTGTACCTCTTCTGTCGCGGGCGAATAAAAAACAGCCTGTTCAGCGGTGAGCCTGTGTACGCCCTCCCATCATCCAAGCTGCTAGCCATAGGATAACTCAAATCCGATATACTTTCCAGGTCGATATGTTCCCCGAATGTGCCAACCTGGCCAGGCCAATATGACACATTCGAGTCATGTGAAAGAAGGGGAAGAGGAGCCATGGAAACCGCTGCAATCGTGCTTGCCGCCGGCGCCGGCACGCGCATGAAATCCGAGAAACCGAAGGTCGCGCACGAGGTGCTGGGGAAGCCGCTCGTGCAATGGGTGCTCGATGCCGCCCAGCAAGCGGGCATCGGCCGCATCGTCACGGTTGTGGGTCATGCGCGCGAACAGGTCATTCCGCTGGTCGAAGACCGTTCGGAGACCGTCGTGCAGGAAGAGCAGCGCGGCACGGCGCATGCAGTGTTGTCGTGCGCTGATGCCCTGGAAGGGTTCGAAGGCTCGGTGCTCGTGCTGTCGGGCGACTGCCCGCTCATCACGGCCGCGACCATGCGCGCGCTCGTCGATATGCGCGAGAAAAACGACGCCGCCGTCGTCGTGCTGACCATGGACGTTCCCGATCCGTTCGGTTACGGCCGCATCATCCGCGACGAGAACGGGGAAGTGGCCCGCATCGTCGAGCAGAAGGATGCCACGCCTGAAGAGGCAGCGGTGACCGAGTGCAACTCCGGCTTCTACTGCTTCGATGCCCGCGCCCTGTTCGAGGCGCTCGGGCAAGTGGGAAGCGACAACGCCCAAGGCGAGTTCTACCTGACCGACGTGCTGGAAATCAGCCGTAACGCCGGCCGCAAGGTGCTGGCGCTGCCTGCCGACGACGTGGCCGAGTGCCTGGGCATCAACACGCCCGAGCAGCTGGCCGCCGTCGAGGATTTGGCCCGCGCCCGCAGGTAGAGAAGCGAATGTGCCAATCTTGCCTGGCCAGTTCGACACACCGACACGAATTTTCGTGAAAAGGCTTTGAAACCCCAGGTGAAACCGCGTTGGGATAGTACACTGTGCGCAGGCGTTGAAACGGGAAATCAAGGGCCCGGGGCAATGCCTCACTTCAACCAAGAACATGAGGAGCGATAAATGGCTGAGCGGATAATTACGGACATGCAGAAGACCATGATGCTGTGCTCGGGTTCGGTGAACCGTGCGCTGGCCGAGGGAATCGCCCACGAGCTCGGCGTGTCCCTGAGCAACATGAAGCACGAGAAGTTCGCGAACGGCGAGATTTACGCCCGTTACGTCGACAGCGTGCGCGGCGCCGACGTGTTCATCGTGCAGTCGGTGTGCGCAGGCAACGGCTACGACGTGAACGACGCGCTCATGGAGCTGCTCATCATGGCCGATGCCGCCCATCGCGCCTCGGCCCGTTCCGTCTGCGCGGTCATCACGCATTACGGGTATGCCCGCCAGGAGCGCAAGGCCGCCCCGCGCGAGCCCATCACCGCACGTCTGGTCGCCGACCTCGTCGAGAAGGCGGGAGTCGACCGCGTCATCGCCATCGACTTGCACCAAGACGCTATCCAGGGCTTCTTCAGCGTGCCGGTCAACCACATGACCGCCATGCCCATCTTCGTCGATTACTACAAGAACAAGGGCTTCGACCCCGAGAAGCTGTGCGTGGTCTCGCCCGACGTCGGTCGCGCGAAGGCCGCCAAGAAGTTCCAGACGCTGCTCGACAGCGACATCGCCATCATGCACAAGGACCGTCCGCGTCACAACCAGTCTGAAATCACGGCGCTCATCGGCGACGTGAGCGGCAAGATCTGCATCATCAACGACGACATGATCGACACGGCGGGGACGCTGTGCGCGGCCGCCGACACGCTCATGACGCGCGGTGCCGAGTCGGTGTACGTGTGCGCGACGCACGGCCTGTTCAGCGGCCCGGCGTTCGAGCGCATCGAGAACTCGAAGATTCAGGAAGTGGTCGTCACCGACGCCGTGCCCGTGCCGCTCGAGCGCCAGAACGGCAAGATCAAGGTGCTGTCCATCGCGCCGCTCGTCGCCAAGACCATCGACTGCGTCTACACCAACGACAGCGTTTCCAAGCTGTTCGATTAAAGGTTCCGTCGTTCTTCCGAACGACGGAACGCGCCGACGCTGCGGCCGCCTGTGGCACCCAATCTAGCCCCTCGTGCAGCACTCGGCGTGGGCAAAGCCCACTTGGTGCTGCGATCGGGGCTATCTTGGGTACCACAGGCGCCCTCGCTGACTGACTAGCGCCAACCAGTGTTACGGAAGGATTGCCAATGAACGATTTCGTGTTTTGCTCGCCGACCAAGTTCGTGCTCGGGAAAGGCGCGGTCGACAAGACCGGTGCCGAAATGGCGGCTGCCGGCTTTGGCAAAGTGCTGCTCGTGTACGGGCAGGGTTCGGTCGTGCGTTCGGGCGTGCTCGACCGCGTGAAGGCCTCGCTCGAAGCTGCGGGCGTGCCGTATGTGGAAGCGGGTGGGGCCCGCCCCAACCCCGAGGTCTGCTGGGTGCGCGATGCCATCGCCGTTGCGCGCGAAAACCAGGTGGAAGGCGTGCTCGCCGTCGGTGGCGGCTCGGTCATCGATGCTGCGAAGGCCACGGCGTTCGGCGTGCCCTACGAAGGCGATGTGTGGGATTTCTTCGCCAACAAGCAGCCCATCGGGGAATGCCTTCCCATTGCGGCCGTGCTCACCATTCCCGCGGCTGGTTCCGAGGCGTCGGCCTCGTGCGTCATCAGCTGCGATGCCGAGAACCGCAAGCTCGGCGCGTCGGGCGACGTGTTCCGTCCGAAGCTCGCCATCATGGACCCGGAGGTCACCTTCACGCTGCCCGCGTACCAGACGGCGGCCGGCGTCACCGACATGATCGCGCACATTTGCGAGCGCTATTTCAGCGGCGTGGGCGCGGTTCCCGTGACCGACAACATCGCCACCGGCCTCGTCTGCGCGCTCATGGACGCGGCGCCTCGCGTGCTCGAGCAGCCCGACGACTACGATGCGCGCGCCACCATCATGTGGGCGGGCACGCTGGCCCACAACGACATCGCCGGGTGCGGCCGCAGCCTTAACCCGACTGCCCGCGCAGGCGGATGGGAAAGCCACGCGCTCGAACACGAGCTGTCGGCCCATCATCCCGAAATCACACACGGCGCCGGCCTTGCCGTGGTCATGCCGGCGTGGATGCGCTACGTGTGGCGCACCAATCCCGAGCGTTTCCTCGACTTCGCGGCCGACGTGTTCGGCATCGAGCCCGTCGAAGAGGAGTACTGTCCGCGCGACGAGGCAGTCGAAGATGCGGTGACTGCCGCCATCGACGAGCTGCAGGCGTTCTTCCGCAGCCTCGGCATGCCGGCGACGCTCGCCGATTTCGGCCTGACGCCCGACGACATCGACCCGCTGCTCGAAACGCTTCGCGCCAGCAAGGGAGAGCCGTTCGGCGCGTTCCAGAAGCTCACGATGGAAGACGCGCGCGCCATCTACCTCAGCATGTTCTAAGATAAGCATCTCATTTTGAACATTACCCCAGGGGTGATGTTCAATTTTCGAGCTGTATAGGAGGAGACAGCATGACCGTCAACCTGAGCGGACGCAGCTTCCTGAAGCTGCTCGATTTCACGCCAGAGGAGATAACGTACCTGGTCGACCTCGCCGCCGACTTGAAGCGCATGAAGCGCGCGGGAGAGCCGCACCGTTACCTCGAGGGCAAGAACATCGTGCTGCTGTTCGAGAAAACCTCGACGCGCACGCGTTGCTCGTTCGAAGTTGCCGGCCACGACCTGGGCATGGGCGTGACGTATCTCGACCCCAGCAGCTCGCAGATGGGCAAGAAGGAATCGATTGCCGACACGGCGCGCGTGCTCGGGCGCATGTTCGACGGCATCGAGTACCGCGGCTACGGCCAGGAAATCGTCGACACGCTGGCCAAGTACGCCGGCGTTCCCGTGTGGAACGGCCTGACCGACGAGTTCCATCCCACGCAGATGATCGCCGACATGCTGACGCTGCGCGAGGAATTCGGCGACGTGCGCGGCCGCAAGCTCACGTTCATGGGCGATGCGCGCAACAACGTGGCGAACTCGCTCATGGTCGTGTGCGCGAAGCTGGGCATGAACTTCTGCGCATGCGGCCCGGTCGAGCAGATGCCCGAGGAAGGGCTGGTCGAAACGTGCCGCGCCATCGCGGCGGAGAACGGCTGCGCCATCACGCTGACGAGCGACGTGGCTGAAGGCGCCGCTGACGCCGACGCCATCTACACCGACATCTGGGTGTCGATGGGCGAGCCGGCCGAGCTCTGGGCCGAGCGCATCCGCCTGCTGTCGCCGTACCAGGTGTCGAGCGAGGTCATGGCGCACGCCAAGGACACGGCCATCTTCATGCACTGCCTGCCGGCATTCCACGACACCGAGACGACCATCGGCGCCGACATCGCCGAGAAGTTCGGCATCACCGAGATGGAAGTGACCGACGAGGTGTTCGAGTCGGCCCAGTCGCGCGTGTTCGAGGAAGCCGAGAACCGCATGCATTCCATCAAGGCGATCATCTACGCCACGTTGAAGTAAACGAATCAATTACCTCGGAGGAAATTGATTACATGGCGCAGTACCTGATAGTCGGCTTGGGCAATCCGGGTGAAGAATACGCGGAAACGCGGCATAACGCCGGGTTCCGCACGGTCGACCTGTTGGCGGGCGATTGCAATGCGCGCTACTGGAAGAACGAATGCGGCGCGCTGACCGCCAAGGGCGCTTATCGCGACAACGACATCGTGCTGGCCAAGCCGCAGAGCTTCATGAACGTGAGCGGCGGTCCGGTGAAGAAGCTGGTCGATGCGTACGGCATCGACCCCGACCATCTCATCGTCATCCACGATGAGCTCGACATCGACCCCGGCACCGTGCGCGTGAAATTCGGCGGTGGGCACGCGGGCCACAATGGCCTGCGTTCCATCTGCGACAAGCTGGGCACGCGCGACTGGTTCCGCGTGCGCTGCGGCATCGGCCGCCCGCCCGGGCGCATGGACGTGGCCGACTTCGTGCTGTCGGTGCCCAAGAAGGAAGCGGCCGACGATTTCCAATACGCCATCGACCGCGCTGCTCAAGCCACGCTTTCGCTCCTCGACGAAGGGTTGGAAAAGACCCAGTCGAAATTCAACGGCTAAACTAACGCGGCTGCTTGGCTGCGGACGGTGCGGGCGCGCGGACGATTTGAACATCACCCCAGGGAAGATGTT
>JAFUCC010000212.1 GCA_017459925.1 Eggerthellaceae bacterium | reverse complement strand
AGGGGTAATGTTCAATTTGAACATTACCCCTGGGGTGACGTTCAACCCGCCTGAAAAGTCGTTAGTGGCCGCCGCCTGCCATCATCTTGGCGGCGTGGGGCAGCGCCTTCACGATGCCGTCCCAGTTCTCGCGGGCGGCTTTCTCGCTGCCGGGCAGGTTGATGACGATATGGCGCCCGCGCTGCATGCACAGCGCTCGCGACAGCATGGCGTACGGCGTAATGGCCAGCGAATGAGCGCGCATGGCCTCGGCGATGCCGGGCACGTTGCGCTCGCACACGTCCTGCGTGGCTTCGGGCGTGACGTCGCGCAGCGAAAGGCCGCTGCCGCCGCACGTCAGCACGATATCGGCATCGACGGTGTCGCACGCCTCGACGATTGCCGCGGCGATATCGGCACGCTCGTCCTTCACGATGACGCGGCTCGCGCATTCCCAGCCGTTCTCGGCGATGAGCCCTTCGAGCGCCGCACCGGCCGTATCCTCTTCGATTGAGCGCGTGTCCGAGCAGGTCACGATTGCAAACTTCAAATCAGTCATTACAGCAGCACCTCTTCCGGGATGTCGAGCATCACGCAGTCCATGAGCTCGCCTTCTTCATACGTGCGGGCCTCGCCTTCAGGCAAGATGACGAAGCAGTTGGCCTTCTGAATGGGCCCGAACAAACCGGAGCTCTGATTGCTCGCGGGAGTGACCAGGTAGCCCTCGTCGTCTTTGGAAAGCGTCGCGCGGTTGAAGATGCGGCGCGGGTCCTTCTTCTTCGCCGTGCCGACGAGGCGCGCCTTCACGTGCGGGCGCTCGAAGTGCGAGTAGCCCTGCATCTTGCGCAGCGCCGGGCGGATGATCATCTCGAAGCCCAGATACGCAGCAGCCGGGTTGCCGGGCAGGCCGAACACGGGCGTGCCGTTCACGATGCCGAACGTCTGAGCCTTGCCCGGGCGCATGTTCACCGTGGACATGAGCAGCTCGCCCTCGTAGTCGACGACCTTCTTGATGAAGTCAAAGTCGCCGTTAGCCGCACCGCCGCTCGTGACGACGAAGTCGTATTTCGCAGCAGCAGCGACGACTTCGGCGCGCAGGCCGTCGAAATCGTCCGCCGCAATGGGCAGCACTGTGGGAACCGCGCCCGCGTCGATGGCGCACGCGGCCAGCGCATAGCTGTTGGAATTGCGGATCTTGCCCTTCGTGGGCACCTCGGTCGGATCGACCAGCTCGGAGCCGGTCGCGATGATGGCCACGCGCGGACGGCGGTACGTCTTGCAGCGCGTCACGCCGCAGCCTGCCAGAAAGCCCACGCCGGCGGAGTGCACGACCTCGCCTGTGCGCACGATGACCTCACCCGCCTTGGCCTCCTCGCCTGCGGAGCGGATGTTGTCGCCCACACCCGTCGGCTTCGTGAACGCCACGCGGCTGCCTTTACGCCCATCGCCCGTCACCACGTCGACGATCTCGTATTTCACGACGGCGTCAGCTGTTTCGGGAAGCGGGGCGCCCGTCATGATGCGCACGCATTGGCCCTCTTCGATGGCGCCGTCGAACCAGGCGCCTGCGGGCACTTCGGCAATGACGTCGAGCTCGACCGGCGCATCGGCACTCGCGCCTTCCAACTGGGCGGCGCGCAGGGCGAAGCCGTCCATCGCCGAGTGCGCGAACGGCGAAATATCGATGTCGCTTGTCAAATCTTCAGCCGCCACACGGCCGATCATGTCGAGGATGCCGACCTCCTCGGTTTCCAGCGCCTCGACGCGCGACAGCACGAGCGCACGCGCGTCTTCCAGTGAAATCATCTCGGGTACAGCCATGTATGCCCTCCAAATAATACTCGCACGAGTAACCCCGTAGGGGCGTGATTCATCGCGCCCGTCAACCTTGGCAGGCGGGCGCGATGAATCGCGCCCCTACGGGGATTTGTCGCCCACAACAAAAGTGCGCCCCGAAACTCGGAGCGCACCTATCATACCGCTTTATCTCGTTCGAGGATGTTCTAATCCCCGAATCAATGAGTATCAGGACGTTCCTGCTACTCATTTCCTGATACTCATTTCCCCAGGATGACTCCGCCCTAGCGATTGATGTTGTAGAACGCGGAAATGCCGGCGTACACGGCCTGCGAGTCGAGCTCTTCCTCGATGCGCAGCAGCTGGTTGTACTTCGCCACGCGGTCGGAGCGGCACGGCGCGCCGGTCTTGATCTGGCCGGTGTTGCAGGCCACGGACAGGTCGGCGATCGTGGTGTCCTCGGTCTCGCCGGAGCGGTGCGACATGACGCACGCATAGCCGTGGGTCTTGGCCAGCTCGATGGCCTCGAGCGTCTCGGTCAGGCTGCCGATCTGGTTCACCTTGATGAGGATGGCGTTCGCGCAGCCGAGCTCGATGCCCTTGGCCAGACGCGACGAGTTGGTGACGAACAGGTCGTCGCCCACCAGCTGCACCTTGTCGCCGATGCGGTCGGTCAGCTTCTTCCAGCCGTCCCAGTCTTCCTCGGCCATGCCGTCTTCGATGCTGATGATGGGGAACTCCTCGACCAGCGCGGCCCAGTAGTCGACCATCTCGTCGCTCGAGAGCTCGCGGCCCTCGCCTGCCAGGACGTACTTGCCCTTCTCGGCATCGTAGAACTCGGTAGAAGCCGGGTCCATGGCGAACATGATGTCCTCGCCGGGCTTGTAGCCAGCAGCCTCGCACGCCTTCACGATGTACTCGAGCGGCTCCTTGTTGGTCTTGAAGTTCGGCGCGAAGCCGCCTTCGTCGCCCACGCCGCCGCCGAGACCGGCGTCATGCAGGACCTTCTTCAGCGTATGGTAGATCTCGGCGCACCAGCGCAGCGCCTCGGCGAACGTGGGAGCGCCGACCGGCATGATCATGAACTCCTGGAAGTCCACGTTGTTGTCGGCGTGCACGCCGCCGTTGAGGATGTTCATCATCGGAGTGGGCAGCAGATGCGCGTTCGGGCCGCCGACGTACTTGTACAGCGGGAGGCCGGCTTCCTCGGCCGACGCCTTCGCGCAAGCCAGCGACACGCCCAGGATGGCATTGGCGCCGAAGTTGCCCTTGTTGTCGGTGCCGTCGAGGGCGATCATGGCGTCGTCGATGGCGCGCTGGTCGTCGGATTCCAGCCCCACCAGCTCATCGGCGAGCTCGCTGTTCACGTGCTCGACAGCCTGCAGAACGCCCTTGCCAAGGTAACGGTCCTTGTCGCCATCGCGCAGCTCGACGGCTTCGAACGCGCCCGTCGAAGCGCCAGACGGAACCATCGCACGCCCCATGGCGCCGCTTTCCAGAACGACCTCCACCTCAACGGTGGGGTTGCCGCGCGAGTCGAGTACCTCGCGGCCGTACACGTCGATGATCATGCTCATGGGTGTGCCTCCTTGGAGGGTCGGATTGAACAACGTGGCTTCATGATAGCACTCGCGCAAATGAAAGCGGACGAAACACGGCAGCTGGTGTTACTAGCATTGGGACAGGCCCCGTTGCTCATCTCTTGGCGCCGTAGCAGCGGGCATCCATGGCGGTGGCAAGGGCGTCGGCGTGGCGGAAGAGGCCGACGAACACGGCGGAGAAGGCCGCGCCCCAGATGCTCAGCTTGTGCGCGAGCGAACCCGACAGCTCGGCGCCGCGCGATTTCTGGGCCGCGCGCACGGTTTCGAATTCGCGTTCGATGACGGGAATGAAGCGAAGCGAGAGGGCGAGCGTGAAGGCGATGTCGTCAACAGGCACGCGCAGATGCTTCAGGGGCCCGATAAACCAGCGGAACGCCCCGAGAAGCTCGTTGGAAGACGTGGTCAGGCACACGACGAAGCTCGCCGCGATGAGGACGATCATGCGCACGCCGAAGAACAGGCCGGCCATCAGGCCGTCGACGCTCGGCGTGGCGATCACGTTGAACAGCACCGAGAACGCAGCGAGCACGTACACGGGCGCGAGCAGGCGGTTCACCTCGCCGAACGGCAGCCGGGCAAGAACGACGGCAAGAGCCGCGACGATGGCAAACGCCGCCAGGGCCAGCCAATTCCCGGCGAAGAAGATTCCGATGGAAAACGCCAGCAGCAGCACGATTTTCGCGCGCGCGTCGCATCGGTGCACCAAGGAATCGCCCGCTATATATGTCAAAGCCCGAAACCGCATCCGTTCAGTAAAGCAATTTCCCCCGGCGAAATCAATCCCGCAGCACCACCTTTCCACTTGGCAACCGAGCGCCATCGGCGGGAACTGTTCAGTTATAGTGGGAACATGCGAAGCTTGAGCAGACATATCGTGACCGCATGGCTGCTTGTCTGCGCAATTGCCCTGCTGGCAGTTTCACCCGCTTTCGCCGACGAGCGCAGCGGCGCCGGCGCGCCGCGCACCATGCCGCTCGTCATGATCGTCGTCGGCTTCGACGGCGGCGACGAACCCGAGGCGGCCGTGCCCTATGAAGACGGCTACGATTGGAACGCCTCCCTCTTCGGCTCGGTCGAGTCGCCGGCCGCATATTATTCCGATATGTCCGAAGGCGCCTTCACGTTCGCGCCTGCACGCGAGACGAGCGCTGCGGGTGCATCGGGAAACACGAATGGCGCCGACCGCCCCGACGACGGCATCGTGCACGTCACGCTTCACCAAGCGCATGGTGCGTGGGGGGCCGTGAACGTCGATTCTGCCACCACCCGCGATTTCGCCCGTTGCGCGATGAGCTCGTTGTCGGCGGCGAGCGAATTCATCGACTTCGCATCGTATGACGCCGACGGCAACGGCGAGCTGAGCCAAGATGAGCTCTGCATCTGCCTCTGCATCGCGGGGTACGAAGGAGCGGCGGTCTTGGATTACCAGCGAACCGATATCCCCTTGCTCTGGTCGCACGCAGGCTACTTGTCGGTCATTGGCGGCAGCCGCGAACTCGACGGCATCACGTTTGACACTTATATCGCGATTTCCGAGCGCTACTGGGACGAGACCGGCCCCATAGAGAACGCCGAGCAAGAGCCGTTGGGCACGGTGTACCACGAGCTCGGCCACGCCCTCGGACTTCCCGACCTGTACGCCGTCTCCGTCACCGAAGGTCCGTGGGCGGGATTCGAGGTCGGAGCCCTTAGCCTGATGGACCAGGGCGGTTGGCAATACGCAGATGACGGCAACGGCTATCGGAACATCCCGACTTCGCTTGACGCATGGAGCCGCTATGCCCTGGGCTGGGCTAAACCGGCCATCATCACGAAAAGCGGCGATTACACGGTTTCGAGCCAGCTTTCCAATGCGGGCTACTCGCAGCTCATCATTCCCACGAGCGATCCCGACGAGTACTTCATCATCGAGAACCGACCTGCCGAAGGCCAGGATATCGGCCTTACGTCTGACTACGAAGGACCGACTGGCGTGATTGTCTGGCATATCGACAACAGCATGTACGAGCGCTATTACGATGCGAATCAGGTGAACGACGCCAACCATCGTCCTTTCGTGATGTCGGAAAGCAGAGCGGGAGAAACCGAGATAGACCTGCTGCTGTACAGCGATTCGGACGATGTTCCCGACGCACGTGAAGCTGCAGGGGTTTCCGTAAGCTATTCCGGCGACATTGCGCGTGACGCAATCGTGCACGTGCAGCTCGACGAGGCTGCTGCCGCGGCGAGCACCGTGCACCTGCTGCACGATAGCGCACGCGACGACCTTTCGCAGGCCGAGCCCAAGCTGTTCAGCCGCATTGTCACGATTATTCAATCCGCTTCCGGTACAAGAAAATGAGTAGCAGGACGTTCCTCCTACTCATTTTCAGAAACAGCGCCGAAGCCAGGTGCACTTTACGGAAATGAGTAGGAGGAACGTCCTGCTACTCATTCTGCTGCTCATTTTGAAATAAGAAGAGCCGCCCGAAGGCGGCTCTTGCAATGCTTGGTGTGAAGCCTAGATTATTCGGCGGCTTCCTCAGCGGCTTCTTCGGCAGCTTCCGTAACCTCGGCGGCCTCTTCGGCGACCTCGGCAGCTTCGGCAGCAGCCTCGGCGTCGCCCGCTTCGTCAGCGGCCTCGACAGCCTCTTCAGCCTCGGCCTCGACCTCGGCGGAGACTTCGGCCAGCTCTTCGGCGGCCTCTTCCTCGGCCACAGCCTCAGCCTCGACATCGATGACCTCGTCCTCGACGACCTCGGCCTTCTTGGCCGTTTC
>JAFUCC010000211.1 GCA_017459925.1 Eggerthellaceae bacterium | reverse complement strand
AAGCATTAGAGGATCCCCCTCAGCATGACGACGACGAACAGCGCGGCAAACAGGCAGACGACGATGCGCAACGGCCACATGTAGCGCCGGCTGAACCCGAGGTCCGTAAGCAGCGACTTGCTGCCAACCCAAACGTGCACGGCAAGCACGACAGACACCGCCACGATCACGCCCGCAGCGGCAACCGAGCTTTTCGGCAAGATGATGTGCGCGATTGCCGCAACAGCCAGCAAACCGCCCGTCACCCATTTCAGCGCAAGGTGGGCCTTTTTCCGCCGACTTGGCGGGAATTCCTTGTCGGTGAGCTGCTGGGCACTCGTGAGCGCGCTCACCACAACGTGCAAGCAGGCAAGAATGACCGCGCCCCAGACGACCCAGGCAAGCGCGCCGGAGAAGCCGAAGAGCGCAGACAGGCTGCCCATCGTTCCATGAACGAGGAAGATGATCGTGATGAGCGCCGCGATGACGCCGTTAACCACACGCGCTTTCGAGCTTTTGCCTGGCTTCATCATGTCGGCTACCTTTCAGAAGATACGCCCATGATAGCCCAGATTGCGGGTGCGTGCTTTAATCGAGAAGCTCGCTTGCAGCGGCGGCGCCGAGGATGAGGGCGGCGCCGAGCCAGCCGAGGAGCGACAGGGGCTGGCCGAGTAGGAAAACCGAGCAAAGCACTGACACGACCGGCTCGATGTAGCCCAGCACGGCGATGGACTGCACCTTCAGGGCGCCGAGTGCCGTGAACCACAGGCAGTAGGCGAAGCCCGTGTGCACCACGCCAAGCATGATGACGAGCGCGATGGAAAGCGCGTCGGGCTGCAGCTGCGCGCCCCAATTCCCCACGATGACGAATGGAAGGGCGGCAACCGTCGCCGCGCATAGCTGCACGAGCGCCCTGTCGTATACGGGCACCTCGGTCAGCTTGCGGTTGCAGACGACGACACCCACGAACCCAGCCGCAGCGAGCAAGCCCAGCGTGACGCCCCAGGCGTTCACGCCCTCGGCCCCGCCCTCGACGACGCCGGAAACCAGGATCATACCCACGAAGGCAATGGCCACGCAGGCCAGGCGCTTGGCGCTGAGCTTCTCGCCGAGAAGCGGCGCGAGCAACACCAGGATGAGCGGCGCCATGTAGTTGCAGAGGCTCGCCACGGCGACTGTGGTCACGCGGTACGCCTCGAAGAGCATCACCCAGTTGAAGCCCAGGCACAAACCCGACACGATGAGCCACCCGAGCTTCGACCGCACGGTGGCAGCGTCGAAGCGCCGGCGCACGACGAAGACCACGACGGCGAGGAACAACGAACCCAGGATGCCGCGGCACAGCACGACGACCTCGCTCGGCAGGTTGATGAAGCTGAGTACCCAGCCGATCGTGCCGTAAATGCACAACGACGAAACGTACGCTATGGTTGCGCGAGCCTCCAAGCACCCTCCTTCTGAAAAACGCTCGAAGAAGGATACCACTCCTGATGAGGCGAATGCGGAAATCGCCGCGCTATTCCAAATACAGCGTCTGCATCTTCTCGCGCTTCGCGGCATCGATGCGCAGCGCTTGCTCGAGGAATGCGTCCACGCTGCCGAACCGGTCGTCGATGGCATCGTAGGCAGCGCGTAGGTAGCTTTCGTCGGCGAGGAAGAAGTGGCGCATCACGTCGACTGTGCTCATGGAGGGCAGCCGCTCAGCCAGCATGGCCATGATGTTGTCGATCGACCCCGCCAGGCACTCGTTGGTCTGCAGGTAGTCCGCCACGATGTCGTCGCGCGGCACGCCGAGCGCCTCTAGCACGATAACCGTCGCGAAGCCGGCACGGTCCTTCCCCGCCGTGCAATGCCAAAGCACCGCCTTGCCCTGCTCGGCTTCGGCAAGCGCCTCGTCGACGAAGCGGGCGTATTGCCCGTGCGCGAACGGCTCAGTCACGAACTCGGTGTACATGCCCTGCATATGCTGGTCGACGAACGCGATGTCCGCCTTGCCGCTCATTACGACTTCTATCATTCGCTCATTGCCCGCATCGCCGCGGGTGATACCCGTGCGCACATCCTCGATGATGGGAAGATGCGCGTTCTCGGCACCTGCGATATCGGGATCGGGCTTCTCGTCGCGCTCGAGCGCGCTGCGGAAGTCGAAGACCTTGCCGATTCCGAGCGTATCGAGCTTGGCCCTATCGCCCTCGGTTGCGAAGAAGAGCTGCTCTGAACGGTACAACAACCCTTCGCGAATGCGCCGCCCATCAACTGCAAGCATGCCGCCCAAATCGCGCGTGTTGGAAAGCCCTTCGAACTCGATGAGCCTGCTCATATAAACCCTCTCCTAAGGCCGCATCCCAAAAGGGAAAAGGCCGGCATATTGTCGACCTTTTCACCGTACCATTGAAATGCGCCAAGCGCTAGGGCTATTCGCCCTTCATCGCCGCGATGACGGTCTGAAGGTCCATCCAGGGGCTCTCGCCATCCCAGATCTCGCGGGCCTTCTTCGTCATGTCGATGACGGGGTTGTACTCGTGAATCTCGAGGTGATGACCGATGTTCTCGCCGCACATCGTATCCACATAGGCGATGGGCTTGCCGGAGCTGTACATTTCCTGGCCCACTTTGTAGCCGTGATCCTTCAGCCACGCGATGGCCTCGTCGTAGTCGTCGACGATGATGTTCACGTGGTTGAAGCCGTAGCCGTTCTCGTCGAAGAGCATCGCCTCTTCATTGGTCTTCTGCACGAACTCGACCTGCATTTGGCCCCACATGCCGAGCGCGATGACGATCTCGGGGTCGGCTTCCTGCCCGCGCACGGTGCACGACTCGTAGTGCATCGGCCCCATCTTCAGAAACGGGCCCGCGCCGAACAGCTCGTAGAACTCCTGCACGGCTGCATCGATGTCCTTGACGGTATACGACAATTGGTCAGGACCCCACTTGTTCAGAATGGTCTCTTTCATGTCATCTCTTCTCTTCAGTTATCGGTCTAAATGCCCCTCACAGGGAAGGGAGCCGCGCCTACGCGCCAGGTGCGGGCGGAGGCGTGGGAGCGCCGGGCGCCTGGGGAGCACTCGGAGCCGCTGGCGCAGACGGCGGAGCGAACATGTTCATCGCATCGAGGCTCGCCTGGTCGGCGTCGAAGTCGACTTTCATCTGATCGAGCGGCTCGCCGCACTGGGCGCATTCGGTCGCGATGGGCTTGTTGTTCGCCCCGCATTTGGGGCACACCTTCATCGACATCTCCGCTGGTCTAAAGCACATTTCTTCCTCCTTGTTCGGCTGTCGGGCTGATTCGCTAATCGGATACCTCGACAAGCTTTATGTCGAACAGCAGGTCCTCGCCTGCCAATTCGTGGTTGCGGTCGAGGTACACCCAACCGCCTTCTTGCTTGAGCACTCGCGCGCGGAGCGACTCTTCGGGCGTTTCCACCACGATGTACTTGCCCACCGGCAAATCCATGGCATTGGGAAACAGGGACATGGGAACCCGCTCGACGTACGCTTTGTCATAGCGGCCGTACGCTTGCTCGCACGGGATCTCGATGTGCACTTCGTCGCCCACGTTCATGTTGCGGATGGCGTCCTCGAATGCAGCGAGCATGACGCCTTGCCCCATCGTGAACTGCAACGGCTCGCCGACGAGGTGCGAGTTGCTGAACTCGGCCCCGTTGCGCAAACGCCCGATGAAATCGACTTTGACTTTCTGACCTTGCTCCACCATATCCTCATCCCATCTGTAGCCCAAAGGAGAGTATCCCCTTTGGGCTAAACGTCAGCCTTGTTCCACGCTGTGAAGTCGGACTCACGGCCCGTCACCGCGTTGAACCATGCGCCTTCGCGTTTCACGAACAGCGGGCGCAGGGTCATGTGCCCGCCATGCCGGGAAGTCCCGACGTAGGCGACATCATCGCGTCCGCCGATCGCCATCCACACGTTGCCGTCGACTTCCGCGTAGCGAAGCCCATCAGTGCCGCGAAGCACCAGCGGCAGCTCCTCCATGCCGCACACTGGCACTTCGCGGATGCCCTCGCGCTCGCAAAACGACTGTATGTCCTGCGCGCACGCCACGGTCTTAAGCCAGGGCGATGTCGGGCAGGCCCTGGTCCTTCTCGAGCGTCGACACATCGCACTCGACCTTCTTGCCGTCCTTCTCGATGGTGAGCTTGTACTCGGCGGCGGGAATCTCCTTGAACCAGAAGTCGCCCCACTCATCGGTGGTCGTCTCGAAGCTGTCGTCCGCGCTCACGGCCGTGACCTTCGCGCCCTCGACGATTTCCATCTCGGCGGGGTCAAACACGGTCGCGGCGATGAAGCTCTTGGGAAGCTCCTTGTAGTACACGTTGGACTGCTCGTCGAGCTGCTCGGCGTTCTCGAGGTCGAACTCGGACTCTTCGCCGAACTGGATGGCCTCGACCGGGCAGCTGTCAACGCAGCGCGGGATGCGGATCGGCGAGTCGGGATCGTCGAGCAGGTGCGCGCAGCCGGTGCAGCCCTGCGGGATCTGCAGCTCCTCGTTCCAGTAGACGCCCTCGAACTTGTCGGCGATGTCCTTGCGGCCCTTCGCCTTCTCCGGGTCGATGACTATGAGCCCGTCCTCGCGGTCTTGTACGACCTCGGGCGCGAACTCGGCGATGGCGCGCGTCTGGGCGCCCATCACGGGCACGTACGACACGCGCACGTGCGAGCCGGCGCCGCGCTCCTTCTCGGTCACGTTCATCCAGAACTGGCCGGTGTCGGGCTGCGGGGCGGCGTAGGGCAGCCAGCTGTTTCCGCAGTGCTCGTCTTTGCATCCGATCTGGCAGTCACGGCAACCCGTGCATTTCTGCAAATCGATGTAGAAAACTTTCGCCATGGTATTCTCTCCCCTCTCCTTAGTCGACAACCCAGGATGCGTAGTTGATGCCGATCTCGGGATCGTAGTCGCGTGCGAAGGCGTCAGGGTACTCGGCCTTCCACTGATCCATCTCGGCGTCCTCGAGCTTGGCAACGTCGATCAGGTAGCCCGACACGGCGAAGCCGCGGCAGTTCTTGGAGACCTGCTTTTCGGGGCTGATCAGGTTGGCGGCGCCGCCGCGGTCGATGTGCGGGGCGATTGGGTCGACGCGCGAGCCCTTCTGCACGATGACGGCTCCGCGCGTTGCGCGCTCGGACAGGCGCGCGCCGCACAGGATGATGCCGCGGTCGTTGAAGACCTTCACGATGTCGCCGTCGGCGATGCCGCGCTCGGCGGCGTCTGCCGGGTTGATCCACGCCGGCTCGTACAGGTAGCCGTCCTTGCCCTTGACCTTGCAGGTCTCGAGCTCGCGGAACCACTTGATGTCGTCGCCTTGCACGTGCACGCGCCAACGGGCGGCGGTGGAACACATGAGCAGCGGGTAGTCCTTGCAGCGCTCGCCCCAGAGGCTCTCGTCATGCGTCCAACCCTCCGACGCCGGGCCGCCGACGGTCCACTTGGCCATGGGCGTGCGCTCCTTGTCGTCGGGGAAGTTGGTGGCCAGCGCCTCGGACCAGAACTCGAGCTTGCCGGACGGCGTATCGAGCCGCCAGCCCTCGGGGTCGTTGTAGAAGCCGGTCATGCCCGCGGGCAGCTGGTCTTGGTTCGGGTCTTGCTTGGGGAAGTAGTAGCCCTTGTCGTTGAGCTCTTCGAAGGTGATCTCCTCGCCCAGGCGCGAGTTCTGGAACTCGAACTGGCGCCACTCGGCGTACGTCATGCCCATGTCGAGCTGGTCGCGGATGCCGAAGCGCTCGCCCAGTTCGCAGGCGATCTCGAAGTCGGACTTCGACTCGCCGATGCGGTCGCAGCCCGGAGGCGTGACGGCGGCCGAACGCAGCGACACGACCATCGAGCCGCCCATCATGTCGTCGTCTTCGACACACGTGGTTACGGGAAGCACCAGATCGGCGAACAGCGAGTCGTTCTCGAGCCACTGGTGGTTGGTCACGAAGAACTCCACCTCGTCGGTGCGGATGGCGTCCTGATAGCGGAAGCCGCCGTCCCAGCAGTTCATGTTGCAGGGCTTTTCGGACCACAGCATATGGATCTTGTTGAACTCGGGCATGTGCGCGAGCTTGTAGTCAATGGCAGCCTGAACTTCCTCGACCGACTTGCCCTGGGCGCGCGCGAGCTCGGGAGACGCCGTGCCGAGCGCAGCCGCGTAGGACTCAGGCGTCGTCGGGTAGGTGTTCTTCTGGAACTGCTCGGAGGTCTCGACGTA
>JAFUCC010000210.1 GCA_017459925.1 Eggerthellaceae bacterium | reverse complement strand
TCCATCGCGTCCCTCGCCTGGCGAATCATGTCTAATGTTACTTGTTCCTGCATAAGACACCTCACTTCAGTACTTACAGAATCGTTCAATCAATCGTTCGTCGCTATGCATAAGGGTAAACGATAATTATCGTGCTATCGTTCAGGCACGCGCTTGAATGGTTGAACGACTCCTCAAGCCTCGAAGTCGGCGAACCTCCTGACGAGCAGCTCCAAGAGGTTGCCGGCGGTGTCGACATGTGGTGCTGCAGGGACGTTTACGGCGAAGAGGGCGACTGGTAGCCGCCCAAACCAGACGTCAGCGCGTGGTAAAGTGCAGCCCTAGACAATTGCTCGGAAGCGTCGCGGTAGCCAACCCCCGTGCCGTCCTGAGCGTAGCGAAGGACCTCCTGCAAGCTAGCGGCGGGTGCGTTTGCCCGCATGCGCCGAACGGCGGGCGCGGGTCGCGACCAGGACCGCGAGCAACGCGACGGCGCTCAGCGCAGCGAGCGATGCAAGCAGCGCGACCGGCGTCGTGTCTCCGGTCTTGGCCGCCGCGGCGTTGGCCTTCGAGGCAGCGCCCTTCGTAGCGGGCGCCGCGAGCACCTCGAAGCGTGCATCCACGTTGCCGGCGTCGTCGAACATCGCGGTCAGGGTGTGCTCGCCCACGGCCAGCGTCTCGAGGTAGGCCGGCTTCAGCTTGACGACGACGCTACCCGGCTCGGCCGCGTAGTTGGCCGCGTCGACGTCCTTCCCGTCCACTTGGATGCCGGTGAAGTGGGAGATGGTTTGAGCGTCGCTCACCGAGCGCTTGAACGTGAAGTCCGCCGTCGCCGAGCTGCCCTTCGTCCACTGCGTGCCGTCGCCTTCGGAGTTCCTGTAGGAAACGCCCTCATCTGGCTTCAGCTTGGGAATCGGCTCGGTCTTGGCTTGAGCCTCGAAGGCGGGGTTCGCGAAGGTCGCCGTATAGGTCTTCACTCCTTCTTCGGACTCCGTCGGTTCCTTGGTCGCCGCCGACGTGGCCTTGGCGGTTTCCGTCTGGACATGGCTCGCATCCCTCTTGCAGGTGAGCGTCGCCGTCACGCTGCTGTTGTCAGCAGCCCACTCGTAGGACGGCTCGCCCCAATCATGGCCGAGCGGGTCGATGGTTTTAGCCTCGCGGGAAAGCTCTGCGCCGCAGGCCGAGCAGCGGACGACCTCGTCATAGCTTCCGGCTTTCTCGCACGTGGCCGCCACCTCGTTTTCGCGCACGGGCGCGGCGGCCGTATGGCCTGTCGCGGGAATCTCGCTTGTCCTCGTCTGCGTCGCGAAGGCGATGTTTTTGAAGCTTGCCGTGTAGGTTCTTGTGCCCGCCTCGGTGCATTTTGGATTCACGTCCGTAATGATGGGGGTAACCGTCTCGACCTCTACGAAGCTTGGATCATTCGTCAAGGCGCGCGAGGCTTTTACTTCCATGTTGTCGGCCGCCCATTCGTAAGTCGGCTCTGTCCAGCTGTGTGCGTGCCCCTCTGCCGAAATCGTTTCTGTCCTGGTCTGCACGGTGAAAGCCGGATTGGCGAAGGAGCCCGACGTATACGTCCTCACGCCGAGTTCATCTCCGGCAGGCTGTTTGGTCACCTCGGAGGTGACATCCACGGTCTCTGTTTCTACGTGGCTTGCATCCTTCTTGCAGACGCGCTTCGCCGTGACCTTGGTATTGCCTTCGTTCCATGTGTAGATAGGTTCGTTCCAGTCGTGCTCGCAATCGCGGATCACGAAGCCCAGCGTCACGGTCGGGCCCTCGACGCCTTCCCACGCATAGTTGGCGGGGTCTTTCAGCGTGAGCACAACGTCGTAGGTCCCGGGCTCCGTGCCGCCCTCGTTTTCTGTCACGGTGTACAGGTCGCTTGCCGGCACGTCGGCAGTCTGCGCTTCACCCGTGTAAGCTTTGCTCGCAATCTCGGGCGTGGCCACAGTGGCCTTGGTCACGGTAAGGGGAACGGTGCGCGTAACCTTGTGGGTAGCCGCGTCGTAGCCTTCGACGCCAGTGTAGTCATAATTCGCATCATTAACCGCAAGCGCAGCCTGATAGCCTTCGTTGACCACGGCGGGTACGATCGCCCCGTTGGTCCATGCCCAGCCCTCGGGCAGTTCCACGTTTGCCAGGGTCTTAGCCGGGTCGTAGGTCACAGCGGCCAATTTCGGCACGACCACAGTAGGCTTACCCTTGGTTACCGTTACCGTGCAGGTCGCGGTCTTGTCATCTGCCTCGCCGGTCGTTCCGTTGCTCGTGGTGACAGTGATGACCGCATCACCCGGAGCAACACCGGTCACCTTGCCAGTTTCATCTACCGTGACGACGTTATTATTGCTGCTCGTCCATGTGAGGGTGTCTGCCAGTGCATCGCTGTTTGCATCTTCAGGCAGGGCGGTAACCGTCAGCGTCTCTGTGCCGTCCACGGCAAGAGTGGTAGATTCTTTGTTAAGCGAGATGCTTGTAGCAGGAACCTTCAGATAGAACTCGGCCGTTACGGTCACATCTGCTGCGGGCATGTTGAAGGTGTATTTGGAAGAATCGCTTGTATCCTGAGTGAGCGCGAGTTCGGTTTCTCCAGCTTTAGCCTTCAGTGTGCCGGGCTTTAGCACCCAGCCGCCTGCGTCCGGCGCTACGGTGAGAGTTACTGTGCTACCCGGCACCGCACGAGACTTGCCGACGACAACGCTGCCGCCTTGAGCCTTAGACACGGTAACCCCAAAGGTGCTCGCACGAACCAAAGTCTTGTTATTAAGCGTGTCAAGATTAGCTGCAGTATAACTCGTGGCCGCAAAGGCTTCTCTTGTATCCTTGTCCGTGAAGGGGTTTTCCATCGTCAGTGTGACTGACGTATTTTCGTTGTTGCAGCGGTAGGAAGTCGCTTTGACACTTATGTCGTATTCGTCTTCAGCGTATTTCAGCGTAATAGTGGTCGCAAGGCCGGTTCCGTCTTCACCGTTGCCGATGCCGGCCCCATTGGCACCACCCGTGGCGTCCACATGGCCGCCGCTGATGGTGATGGTGGTGCCAGCGCCACGGTCGCCGCCGCCGATGCCCGCGCCGCCTGCGTTGCCGGTTGCTACAACAGTGCCGCCGGAGATGGTGACGTTGTCGCCGTTGCCGCCTTTCCCGCCGCCGATACCAGCTGCATCGGATCCAGCGCTTGCAGTTACGGCGCCACCGGAAATGTTGATGTTGCCGCCACCGCCGCCTTCGCCGCCGCCAATGCCGGCCCCATACTTGCCACCCGTAGCTTCTATAGTGCCGCCAGTGATATTGATAATGCTGGCATTAACCCTGCCGTCGGTATCGTCACCTGCACCTATACCCGATGCGTAGCCATTGCTCGAGGCTTTCACCGTACCACCGGCAATGGTGATGTAACCCCCGATGCAGCCATCGCCACCGCCAATACCTGCGCCGTCCGGGCCGCCGTAGGCCTCGACCTCGCCGCCGTAGATGCTAATCGTGCCGCCAGTGGTTGCCGTGCTGCCAGCGTCGTCGTCGCCCGAACCGATACCCGCGCCGCTATCATTGGGAAAGCTATAAGATGACTGAGGGCCGCCTTTTGCATAGACCTTGCCGCCCCAGATGGTGATGACACCGCCGTTTCCGCCCCTGCCACCGCCGATGCCAGCGGCCCCACCACCGCCGTACGCCTTGACATCGCCTCCGTAGATGGTGATTGTGCCGCCGTCCCGGCCTGGGCCGTAGGCATCGCCGCCGCCGATGCCGGCGGAGCCGTTGCCGCCATGTGCCTCGATCGTGCCGCCGTAGATGGTGATGGTGCCGCCGGCACCCGTTTTACCGGCACCGATGCCCGCTGCGTGAGCTTCATTGTTATCGTTATTAGCAGTAATTTTGCCGCCATGAATCGTGATAGAGCCGTTCGGACCCGAGTTATTGTCGGAGCCAATTGGCGCGTTCTCTTTTTTGGTGTCGGCGTAGCAGATTAGCTCGCCTGTTTCTCCCTGCTGGGCGTAGATGTTGAGCTTCGATGACCAATAAACATTGATGCCCTTTTCCAGCGTGAGCTTGGAACCGTCCGTGAGGATGATGTTGGCCTCCGCCCCCTCCGCAACTGTGATTCTATTCGTGCTCTCGATGGCACCGCTCACGTAGTACCAGCCTTGTATGTTCTCCGTGTCTTTTGTAATGGGCGCGCACTCGGCGGTCTTCGTTTCCGACGCGACCTTCGTGCCGTCCCAGCTCTTCTCGACGTAGCTGACATTCTCGACCGCGTATGCTGTCCCGCTCGTCGCAAACAAGAACCCCATGGCCAGCACCAATGCCAGCAAAAGACTCTTCGACTTTCTCGCTACCCGTTTCATGACGCAGCCGCCTCCATCCTAGCCGGTGAATGTCTTTCACCTGTCAGGCCTTTGGTTTTTTCGCTGCAGCCCCCATGTCGAGCCGTTGTTATTCAAGTCGTTTTCGTTCGAAACATTTCGCAAAAGTCATATTCGTTTTACGGTTCGAAACGAGTTTTCGTCTCCCTGGTTTTTGGCTTTTGCGATGCAAGACGCCTAAACTGTTAACCGCCCACAACTATGCATAATTATCCATAGTCATTGCCTTATCTGGCAATAGGGCGTTTCAGATTGTCACTCCCTCGTAAAAAAACGAGAAACCCGGTTTCCTTGAAGCGCGCAGAAACGTTCCATTGCGTTCAAGGGAAAGCCGAAAGAATTCTGCTTGACCTTTACCAATTGCTCGCAGCAGATGCGATATGAGCTTCGAATCGATTTCCTAACGCGAGCGATGGCGCGCGGCCGCAACCGGAAGCAAGGCGAGCGCCAGGAGCAAGGCCAGCACTGCGGCGAATGGCACCACCGAGGGAAGACCGTCGCCCGCACGCGGAACGGATTGCTTGCTTGCAGCACTTGTAGCGCCCGTGCCGCGTGTGGCGTTTGAGCCTTTCGCGCTGTCGCTTGCAGCAACGTTGACGGCTGCGCCATCGCCACCGCTCTCGCTGCCGCCTCCACTTGAGACGTTGCCTTCACCGCCAGTAGGGGTGCTTCCCGTGCCGTCACCCTCGCTGGTGCTCGAGGACCCGCCACCCGTGTTGCCGCTCGTGCCGCCAGAGCCGCCACTCTGGTTGTTTTCGTCGCCACCGAGGATACAACCAAAGCGGCGCTCATAGGCCTTAACCTCAACACCAACGAGTACTTCTCCTATATCGGCAAGTGCGTCGATAACAACGGCCTCGTAACCGTCACCGACGCCGTCTCCGGCAAGTCGCTCAGCTACAAGGTGCTCGAAGACAACAACAACTACGCCCGTGTTGATTTCTCCGGCGATATCGGCGAGGTGTCTTGCACCGCGTGCGACATCAAGGAGCTGACCAACGCGATGGACACGATCAACAAGAACGGCAAGCCTGTCGACGTGAAGATCGGCGTGTAGGGTTCCTCGGCCTTAGCTGTTCGATGGCGACGGCGGGGTGAACCTCACCGTCGCCGAGTTCGCTTGCCAGTGGCAGGAACAAAGAACGGTGCAGACCCACTTCGGGCACAGGCGCTCGTCAACGACGCTCGAGCTGTACGCGGAGAAGGCTCCCGCACACGAGCGCGAGGTCGCGAGGACCATGGACTCTTTCGTAAGTGTCCGCAGTCCGGCGCCGAAATGATCGAGAGAGCCGCCGAGATTTCTGGCGTGAAGAAATCGGCCTTCATGCGCGAGGCCGCATTGGAAAAGGCCGCCCGCGTCCTCGTCGCCTCCAGGTAAGCCCACTTCCATCGAAAACGCGCCGGAGCCGGATCACGAGAACGCTCGGGTGCACCGGCTCCGACTTCCAAATCCCCTCTCGGGGACTACTTTCGCCCAGATTGTATCGCGTCGGCACCGCATTTCCGAGGACGTGAAGAACCGTCCGAAGCTCGTCGACTTCATCGATAGGATCCGCACCGAGCAGATGGCCGACGAGCTCGTCATCGCGGGCGATTTCCTCGACCAGTGGTTCTACCCGGGAAGCGTCGATTTGCCCCGCGGCTCGCGCGAGTTCTACCTGGCATGCGCGAAGAACAACCAGGTGGTCGTCGACGCGCGCGCCCGACACCGTCACCAACGCCGACCTCGTGGCGTACGGCCACCCCATGCTCCCGGCCGGCTACTTCTTCGCGCGCGTGTATTTCGACGTCGACCCGACGGTCGACGTGGTCGTGTTCGGCCACACGCACGTGCCCGGCTACAAGGACTTCACGGGTTACAACCGGCCCAAGATCTTCGCAAACAGCGGCACGTGGGTCGACGACAACACCGACGACCCGAACAACACCGCCACGTTCGCGCTCGTCGAGTCGACGCACGAGGGCGATGCGGTGCACGTGCTGAAATGCCTCGGCGACGGCAAGGTGGAAGACATCGTGCCCGTCGAGAACGACCATATCCGCCGCGC
>JAFUCC010000209.1 GCA_017459925.1 Eggerthellaceae bacterium | reverse complement strand
GCTCGACCGCGGGCGCGTCGTCGAGCACGGCACGCACGATGCGCTTGCTGCGGCGGGCGGCCTGTACGCGCGCATGTGGGCCGACTACCAGCAGGCGGTCACCTGGCGAATCGAAAGCGACGCGAGTCTGAAGGCGAGCATTCCCGTTGGCTCGTTACAGCCGCTGACCGAAGGCGGGGTGATGTAGATGTTCGGCGAGAAGTTCAAGCGCAAGTACGCGCTCACCGACCAGGGCGTCGCCAACGCGAAGAAGGGTGCGGCGTGGACGGTCGTCGTCAACCTCGTCATGATGTTCGGCATCGGCTTCCTTTACTTCATGATGATGCAGTTCATGGAAACGCTCGTGAACGGCGCGGAGCTGCCGGGCGCGGTCCTGTACATCGTGGGAATCGTATTGTTCCTCGTGCTTTCGTTCGTCGTGCACCTCATGCAGTACCACTACACGTACTCGGTGGTGTACGGGGAAGTCGCCGCGGTGCGCCTGTCGCTGGCCGAGCGTTTGCGCAAGCTGCCGCTCGGGTTCTTCGGCAAGCGCGACTTGGCCGACCTCACCGAAACGCTCATGAGCGACGTGAAGCGCCTCGAGCACGTGTGGTCGCATGTGCTCGGCTACCTGTACGGCTCCTACATTTCCACGGCCATCATCGCGGTCATGCTGCTCATCGCCGATTGGCGGCTTGCCATCGCGTGCCTGTGGGGCGTGCCGGTGGCGTTCGCGCTGCTGTATGGCAGCCGCAAGGCCGCAGGCAGGAAGGCCGTCGAGTCGAAGGCGGCGGCGCTCGCCGTATCCGACGGCGTGCAGGAGACGCTCGACAACATCCGCGAGATCCGCGCCACGAACCAAGAGCAACGCTTCCTCGGCCGTTTGAACGACTCCATCGATGCAGCCGAGCGCGCGTCGCTTTCGGGCGAGCTGTTCGTCGGGTTCTTCGTGAACGGCGCGAGCGTCATCATGCGCCTCGGCGTGGCGACAACCGTGCTCGTGGGCGCCCAGCTCATGCTGTCGGGGCAGCTCAGCTTCATGATGCTGTTCATGTTCCTGCTGGTCATCACGCGCATTTACGCGCCGTTCGACCAGTCGCTCGCGCTCATTGCCGAGGTGTTCGTGTCGGAGGTGTCGGTCGAGCGCCTGAACGGCGTGTTCGACGAGCCCGTGCAAGTTGGCGCCGAGACTTTCGAGCCGGCCGGCCACGACATCGAGTTCAGCGACGTCACGTTCGCGTACGATGGCGAGCGCGTGCTCGACGGCGTGTCGTTCATGGCAAAGGAAGGCGAGGTCACTGCGCTGGTCGGCCCCTCAGGTTCGGGCAAATCGACGTGCGCGCGGCTGGCAGCGCGCCTGTGGGACTACGACGAAGGCGAAATCGCCGTGGGCGGCGTCGACGTGAAGGCGGTCGACCCCGAAACGCTCATGGGCGCTTACTCGATGGTCTTCCAGGACGTCGTGCTCTTCGACGACACGGTCATGGAAAACATCCGGCTGGGCAAGCACGGTGCCACCGACGAGGAAGTGCTCGCGGCGGCCGCGGCGGCGAACTGCGACGAGTTCGTGCAGCGCATGCCGCAAGGTTATGCCACGCCCATCGGCGAGAACGGCGCCCGGCTGTCGGGTGGCGAGCGCCAGCGCATCAGCATCGCGCGCGCGTTGCTGAAGGACGCGCCCATCGTTCTGCTCGACGAGGCCACGGCTTCGCTCGACGTCGAAAACGAGACCAAGGTGCAAGGCGCGCTTTCCCGCTTGCTCGCGGGCAAGACGGTGCTCGTCATCGCGCACCGCATGCGCACGGTGGAAGCCGCCGACAAGATCGTGGTGCTCGCCGACGGCAAGGTTGCAGAGCAGGGAAGCCCTGCCGAGCTGCTTGCCCGCGAAGACGGCATCTTCCGCCACATGGCCGACCTGCAATCCGCCAGCGCTTCCTGGTCGCTGTAGCAAACGCGGCGAGCGCAGGCGATCGTTAGCTTGCGCGCAAGCGCAGTGTCGCTACGCCCACGTTTTCTTGCGCTGGGCGTCGAGCCTTCGGTTGCGCGCGTAGATGAGCCAGTTTGCCACGAGGGCGGCGAGGTTCAGGAAGTACACGGCAAGCACCCAGTTCACGTTGCCGCCGACGAACTTTGCGGCGATGCCCGCCACGTAACCGAGCGTGATGAGGCCGAGGAACATCCAAGACGTGCCGACTGCCGTGCCCGACTTCCAGGCTTTCATGGCGTTAATCGGCCACGAAAGTCCGAAACAAACCAGCATAATCGCCTCAAGCACTGCAGCAGCCATTTTCCATTCCCCGTTTCTCGCTGACGTCGCACTGGCGCACGGGGCTTCGCCCCATCTGCGCCGCATCACGGTATAGGAGCCCCGGTCCGAGATGTCCACGCTCGTCACCGTTCTTCACGAAACGCCCAAGCGCCACGAAATGGGGGATGTGCATGCTGGATTCCGGAATCCGAGGCGCAAACGACATTCTGAGGAGTAAATGTACGGATGAGGTCACTTGCCAGGGTGCTTGAGCAGCTTTTTACGGGAAATGCATGTTGAGATGTGAGGGTCGATATACACATCCTCGGAACATTGCCAAATCGGCGTTCGGAATCGTAATCAGGCTGTGTTTTTGCGGCAATGTACGCTTGGCGATGAACAACTGCGTGCGAATGATGCTGCGCACAACTCCTTTCGTCTCTAATATATAATGTATTAGAAAAGAAAGGGGCGCATATGGGCACGAATGTCTCGGTGTATCTGAGCGATGACGCGCTGCGGAAGCTCGACGCGGCAGTTGCCCGCCAGGCGGCGGCTGACCGTGCATGCGGCAAGAGAGGTCGCAACGTTGCGAGCCGCTCGAGCGTGCTTCAGTCCTTGATAGAAGAGGGCCTGAAGAAAGATGCCCCTCTCGATCGCGCCACAATCAGCTATTACGTGGTATCGCTTGCTGAAGAATACGGTGCTGAGAAGGTATCGCTTTTTGGCTCGTATGCCACAGGCGAGGCGCGCGCCGATTCCGATGTCGACCTCCTGCTCGAGAAGGGCAAGATCCGCGGAATGCGGGTGCTCGATTTCCAGGAAGAGCTCGCCGAGAAGCTCGGCCGCCCGGTTGACGTGGTGACGACTGCCGGTGCCAGCCCCCGGTTCCTCGACAAGATCCGCAAGGACGAGGTGGTCTTGTATGAGGCAAGCTGAGCGCGACTTCGACCAGCTGGGCATCATCTTGCGTTACTGCGACCGCCTCGACGAAGCCGTGTCGCGGTTTGGCGCGGACTACGAAACGTTCGAGTCCGATACCGTGTACCAGGACAGCTGCTCGCTTTGCATCATCCAGATAGGCGAAGCCGTCAACCGTCTATCCGACGACTTCAAGTCAGCACATCCTGAAATCGAATGGTCGCGAATCTACGGCATGCGCTGCCATCTGGTCCATGGCTACGAATCGTTCGATACCGAAATCGCCTGGGACGCAATCGAGAACTACATTCCACCATTGCGAGACTTCTGCGAAACGCACGTGGGGGAGGGCGCTTAAGGTCGTCGAGCGCTTAAGCGCAAGCTAGTCGATTTCGCTGTAGTACTGCTCGAATTTGGGCTTGGCGCGCAGGTAGTACTTCTCGAGCGCAGGGTCGAACTGTGTGCCCATGCCGTCCATGATGATGGAATCGGCCTGCTCGAACGACATGCTCTCCTTGTACACGCGCTTGCTGACGAGCGCGTCGTACACGTCAGCGATCGCCATGATGCGCGCCTCGATGGGAATCTCCTCGCCGGCAAGCCCCTTCGGATAGCCCGAGCCATCCCAGCGCTCGTGGTGGTAGTGGGCGACGTTCTCGGCGATGTGGTGGAACTCCAAGTCGTCGGTCCCCTTCAGGATTTCGTGCACGATGCGCGCGCCCTCTGGGGCATGCGCCTTCATCTTCTCGAATTCCTCGGGCGTGAATCGGCCGGGCTTGCGCAGAATGGCGTCGTCGACGGCGATCTTGCCCAGGTCGTGCATGGGCGCCGCCTTCACGATGTCGTGGCAGAACTTCTCGGTGAAATCGCACGTCTCGTCAGCGCGCATCTCCTCGATGAGCAGCCGCACGCCCTCGCTCGTGCGCCTAATGTGCCCGCCGGTCGAGTTGTCGCGGCTTTCGACCATCGTCGCCATGCTCAGGATCAGGTTGTCGTGCATCTCGACGATGTGCGCGGTCTTTTGCGCCACTTCGCTTTCGAGCTCGGCGTTGTATGAGTTCAGCAGCTTGATGTAGCGTTGCCGCTCCGTGTCGTCTGCGATGAACAGCTGGTAGCCCGTCTTGCGCTTGCCGTTGTACAGGTGCGTGACGGTGATGAGGTAGATCCGCCCATCATGCTCGAGGTGCACTTCGTTATTGGCCTCGTCCTCCTCGAACGCCTTCAGCCATTTCAGCGTCCTGGCGTTCGTGGGGTTGGATGCGTCGAGCGGCCGGTCGACCGTGAGGTCGTTCAGCTCGGGGAAGATGGCTTTGGCCGTGGCGTTGCTGCCCAGGTAGTTGAACTTGAAGTCGAACGACACGAAGCCCGTGTCGCCCGTCTGCACCAGCGAATCGATGGCCGTGTCGGTGATGTCGTACAGGTTGATGCGGTAAATGATGACGAGGTACAGCACGAGGCCCAGGTTGTACGCGGCGGGCAGCAACTCGATGTTCGCGACGAGAAAGCGCCCTCCGAAAAAGCTGATCAGGGCCACGAATTCGGTCAGGAACAGCAGGTAGATGGTCGTGCGCGACACCTGGTTCTTCCTGAAGTAGCTGAACACGATGGCGCCGATGCTCAGCACGAAGTACGCCAGCACCATGACGATGAACACGGTGTGCATCGGGCCATATGTCTTGGCCAATACGGTTGCGCCGCCCGAATGCTCGAGCGCGACGCTTTCGTAGAACAGCGTGGATTCGCCCATGGTCAGCGCCGACAGGTACACGACCGTGCTGAGCACCACGAGCCCCGTGCGAATCCAGCGGCTCAGCTTTATCTGGCAGAGGCTGAACACGGCGAGCATCAGGATCAGCTGCAGGTAGCATGCGCCGATGTAGACGACCTTGTTGGCGACAAGCGCCGCCTCCAGCGTGGGAGCATACGCGAGCAGCACGTTTCCCAGGTTCGATATGGGCACGAGCACGAACAGCAGCGTGATGTGCACGTCGAAATGCTTGTGGTACGCGAACAGGTACACGATCATCGCCACGAGCGATATCGCAAGCATTATGTCGTAGTACAGGGCAATCATGCCCAATAGTGTAAATGAGTCGTCCTGACCAGGCCAGAGCGGCTCATCGGAATGTGTCATTTTGACCAGGCCAGGTTGACACGCGGGAAATGCGGGCGTAACGCATCGGCTTTAGTGACGCTTGACGTTATTAACGCTTGACGTTATTAACGCGACGCGTTACTATTCTTCTATGATTGCATCGTTCAAAGACAAAGATACCGAAACGCTGGCCAATGGCGTTCGTGTGCCGAAGTTTGCTTCATTTGAAAACGTTGCGCGCAGGAAGCTCCGTCAGCTCGAGATCGCAGGCTCTCTGGACGACTTGAAGATTCCGCCGGGAAACAGGTTAGAGGCCCTGCATGGCGATAGAGCGGGCCAGCATAGCATCCGCATAAACGATCAATTTCGCGTTTGCTTCACATGGACGCAGGCGGGAGCGAAAAACGTTGAGATCGTCGATTATCACAAATGAGGCAGGTGACCGACATGAATGAAAAGCTGAAACCCGTAACGCCGGGCGAGCTCTTGAAGGAGGAGTTCCTCGACCCCATGGGCATTTCGCAGTACCGCCTTGCGAAGGAAATCGGGGTACCTGCTGGGCGCATTGGGCAAATCGTTGCGGGCACCCGCGCAATCACGGCCGATACAGACCTGCGCCTATGCCGATTCTTCGGTTTGACCGACGGCTATTGGCTTCGCGCTCAAGCTGCATACGATACCGAGGTTGCGCGCGATAAGCTTGCCCCCGAGCTAAAGAAGATCCGCTCGTGGCGCAACGTCGCCGCATGCCTGTAGCGCCCGGCGAGATGGAGCGTTAGGTCTTCGTTCTAAGGCGTCGCGCTACCTCATTGGGTTAGAAGCTGACCCCAAAGCCATTTTTATGCCCCGCTAGCGGTATACTGCTGGCATGGACATCGCCATCATCGCGCAATTCGCCATCGCGACGCTGCTTCCCGTGGCAGCATGCGTCGTGCTGTTCCTCTTGCGGCAGCGCACGGGCGTGGCGAAGATCCCCGAGATTCACTGGCAAATCATCGTGGGCGTCGTGTTCGGCCTCATCGCCATCTACGGCACCGAGGCGGGCATTCCCGCGAACGGCGCCACGATGAACGTGCGCGATGCAGCTCCGTTGGCGGCCGGCCTGTTCTTCGGCGCCTTAATTGACATCTCACAGGATTGCTGCGTTTAGTCTGACAAAGCCTTTTCGTTTTTCGGGAATACGTTTATCTCCGTAGTTCTCGTTATTTACACGTGATAAATCTCGCGGCGCAAGCATCATCGGGGTTAAGTTTCAAAAAGTGTGTCCTATTTGATGCCGTTCCCGCAGGTAAA
>JAFUCC010000208.1 GCA_017459925.1 Eggerthellaceae bacterium | reverse complement strand
ATAGCAACGTTCTTACGTTTGTGAAGCGATGGTAGCCTGCCTGCGCGCCTGCGCAGCTGGAAATATGGTATTGTTAATTGTTGAGCTTTAACAGATGAGAAAGGATTCCTCATGGAAATCAAAGTCGTGGATGAAGGCAAGCCGTACGTCATCGCCCTGGTTGGCAGGCTCGACACCAACACGGCGCCGCAACTCGAAGAGTTCGCGGGCGGTCTGTACGACAAGAGCGTGTCCGACATCGCCGTCGACATGGCTTCTTGCGACTTCGTCTCTTCGGCTGGCCTGCGCGTCATCGTCGCCATGCAGAAGCGCGCGACGGTTGGCGGCTCGCTCGTGTTCCGCAACGTGCAGCCTGAGGTCATGGAAGTCTTCGAGATGACCGGCTTCTCGAAGATCCTGACGTTCGAATAAGCTAACGCCACTGCATAAGCAAAGGCGCAGCGCCTCGATGCATGAGGTGCTGCGCCTTTTTTGTTCCAAACCTGGTATCCGCTCCATCTCCTAGAACATCAGGAACAGTTTCGCCAGCACGAAGCCGATGACGCCGCAAGCGGGGAACGTGATGACCCAGGCGAACACCATGCTCTTGGCCAGGTCCCAGTTCACGCGGCGCACGCTCTTCTCGGCACCGACGCCCATGATGGCGGCCGTCGAGCAATGCGAGGTGGAAACGGGCATGCCCGTCATGCTTGCGATGAACAGCGTGATGATGGTGCTGATCGACGCCGAAACGCCCTGGTAGCGCTCCATCTTCACCATGTTCATGCCCACCGACTTGATGATGCGCTTGCCACCCGCGAACAAGCCAATCGCCAGGGCCACCGAGCATGCGGCCATGAGCCATACCGGGAACCCCTGGCTTTCGTAGTCGTTCACGCCGAGCGAAAGCATGACGCCCATCATGGCGATGGACATGAATTTCTGGCCATCCTGCGCGCCGTGCAGAAACGCGGTCATGCACGCAAGGATGTCTTGCACGATCAGGAAGATGCGGCTCGTCTTGCGGCGCGTCACGTTCAAAAACAGCGCGCGCACGCCCTTCACGGCGCCCCAGCCGAGCGCAAAGCCGGCTACGAGCGAAAACGCCATGCCGATGAGCACCTTCGCCCACTCGGCCGGCACGACGCCCGCCCACCCGTTCATGGCGATGGCGCCGCCGGTGATACCCGCAATGAGCGCATGCGATTTCGAAATGGGAATGCCGCGCCACCAGCAGAACACGCCCCACAGGATGGCGCCGATCATGGCAGCGGTCAGCGCGTGAAGGGCCGCGCTCGTGTCGCCCGAGAAGTCGACCATCGCGAACATGGTGTGCGCGACCGCCGTGGAAACGAATGAGAACAGCACCAACCCGATGCAGTCGAAGATGGCGGCAAGCACAAGCGCGGTGTTGGGCTTGATGGAACGCGTGGAAACGGCGACAGCCACCGCGTTGGGCGCGTCGGTGGCCCCCGAAACGGCTGTGACGCCGAACACGAGCACAAGGATGATTATCAGCGAGGGATCCGCTGCGGCGAGCTGCGCGATGTTGGCAAGGCCCAAATCCATAGCCTAATCAGAATAGGGCAATTCCAGTAGTTGTCTTCGCAGAATTTCGCCGTCGCAAGATGTTCCGCGCTTTTCGAAAATGTGTCCATGAACGGTCGTAACGTAGTTGAACATTACCCCAGGGGTGATGTTCAAGTTGATATTTGAACGTTGTCCCTGGGACGGCGTTCAACTGCGTGCATCGTGCTACCATACGTTCTCGTTGAATGAACGAGAGGAACCACCCATGAAGCAAGAGAACATCCGCAACGTCGCCATCATCGCGCACGTCGACCACGGCAAGACCACCATCGTCGACCGCCTGCTGTACACGGCGGGCGTCTTCCGCGAGAACCAGCAGGTCGCCGAGCGCGTGCTCGACAGCAACGACCAGGAGCGCGAGCGCGGCATCACCATTCTGTCGAAGAACATTTCCATTACTTATAAAGACGTGAAGATCAACGTCATCGACACGCCGGGTCACGCCGACTTCGGCGGCGAGGTCGAGCGCGTGCTGAACATGGCCGATGGCGCGCTGCTGATCGTCGACGCGTTCGAGGGCCCCATGCCGCAGACGCGTTTCGTGTTGCGCCACGCGCTGGCTACCGGCATGCGCATCGTGGTCGTCGTGAACAAGATCGACCGCCCGGGCGCGCGCCCGCACGAAGTCGTCGACGAGGTGTTCGACCTCATGGTCGAGCTCGACGCGAGCGACGAGCAGCTCGACTTCCCGGTCGTGTTCACGTCTGCCATGGGCGGCTATGCGCGCTTCGAGCCCGAAGACGACAACATGAACATGATCCCGCTGCTCGACACCATCCTGAAGGAAGTGCCCGCGCCCGAATGCCAGCCCGACGGCCCCATTGCGCTGCAGATCTGCACGGTCGACCACTCCAGCTTCGTCGGCCGCATCGGCGTCGGACGTCTGCATTCCGGCACCATCCACAAGGGCGAGCAAGTGCTCGTGGTGAAGAACGATGGAACGCGCTACAACACGCAGATCAAGCAGGTGTTCGAGTTCCAAGAGCTCGGCAAGAAGGAGCAGAAGGAAGTCTACGCGGGCGACATCGTGGCCGTCGTGGGCGTCGACGACGCCGACATCGGCGACATGGTGACGTCGCGCGAGCACCCCGTGGTGCTCGACCCCATCAAGGTGGAGCAGCCTACCATGGCCGTCGTGTTCGAAGCCTCCACCTCGCCGCTCGTTGGCCGCGAGGGCGAAATCGTCGGCAGCCGCCAGCTGCGCGAACGCCTGCTGAAAGAAGCCGAGAGCAACATTTCCATGCGCATCACCGAAGTCGAGGAAGGCACAGGCATGGAAGTCGCCGGCCGCGGCGTTCTGCATCTGTCGGTGCTCATGGAAACGATGCGCCGCGAGGGCTTCGAGTTCCAAGTCGGCCGCCCGCAGGTCGTGTTCAAGGAAGACGAGTCGGGCGCGAAGCTGGAGCCGATCGAGGAGGCGACCGTCGACGTGCCGAGCGAATACGCCGGCAAGGCCATCGAGGTCTTCGGCAACGCCGGCGGCGAGATGACCGACATGTACCAGCGCGGCGAGGACACGCACCTCGTGTTCAAGATTCCCACACGCGGCACGATGGGCCTGCGCACGCGCCTGCTGAACGTGACGCGCGGCGAAGCCACCATGTTCCACCACTTCAGCGAGTACGGCCCGTACCGCGGCGAGATGGCTCACCGCAAGAACGGCATGATGATCTCCATGTCGACCGGCAAGTCGGTCGCTTACGCGCTCGACACGCTGCAGGAGCGCGGCCGCCTGTTCGTCGGCCCCGGCGAGGATTGCTACGAGGGCATGATCGTGGGCGAATCCGCCAAGGAAGGTGACATGGTCGTGAACGTCGAGAAGTCCAAGCAGCTCGGCAACCAGCGCTCGAGCAACGCCGACAAGGCCATTCAGCTGACCCCGCCGGTCACGTTCACGCTGGAAGAGGCGCTCGAGTTCATCGAGGACGACGAGCTGGTGGAAGTGACTCCGCAGTCCATTCGCCTGCGCAAGCGCCTGCTGAACGCCACCGACCGCAAGAAGGCCGCTGCCGGGAAGTAATCGAGCGGCGAACTGGTACCTCGACGCAATAAAAGCCCACAACTTGAAATGTGCGCCAGTTGAAGTCGAGTGCTGGCGCGTTTTTCGAGTTGTGTGGCGCTTTCTTAGCGCTGCCGTAATTCCCAAAACGCGACGGCGCTGCTGGCGGCGACGTTTAGGGAGTCGACGCCGTGCTGCATGGGAATGCGCACGGTGAAATCGCATTGCGAGATGGTGGAAGGCGCCAAGCCGTCGCCTTCCGTCCCGAACACGAGCGCAAGCTTCTCGCAGGCCTTTAGGCGCGGGTCGTCGAGCGAAATGGAATCGTCGGAAAGCGCCATGGCGGCCGTTTTGAATCCCAGGCTATGCAGTAGCGGCACGCCTTCGGTCGCCCAGTCGTGAGGGTTCGTGCCGATGCGGGTCCAGGGCACTTGGAACACGGTTCCCATGGAAACGCGCACGGCGCGACGGTACAGCGGGTCGTAGCAAGCGGGGGAGGCGAGCACCGCATCGACGCCGATGGCCGCAGCCGAGCGGAAGATGGCGCCCACGTTCGTATGGTTGCGGATGTCCTCGAGCACGGCGACCAGGCGCGCGTCGCGCACGACCTCTTCCACCGGGCGCTCGGGCGGGCGCCGAAACGCCGCCAACGCGCCGCGCGTCAGCTCGAAGCCCGTCAGCTGGGCGAGCTCTTCCTCGGGCGCCACGAACACGGGCGCTTGCGGGTCGCAGGCTTCCATCTTCTCGAAGACGCGCTCGAGTTGCGGCAGGTGATGCTCGGTTGTGAGAAGCGACAAAGGCCGCATGCCGCCATCGAGCGCGCGGCCGATGACCTCGGCCGACTCCGCGATGAACACCGCCTGGCTCGGCTCGATGCGGCTGCGCAGCTGCACGTCGGTCAGGCGCGCGTACGCATCGAGCCGCGGGTCTTCCAACGATGTCAGTCGCTCAATCCTCATGCGCCCATGATACCCGAATAAACAACGAGGGCATTGGCCTGGTATGGTGGCAATTGAACGTTATCCCAGGGAAAATGTTCAAATGTGCCGGGTTCTATTCTACGTAGGAGCGCTTCTTCAATTTGAACATTATCCCTGGGATAATGTTCAATCAGCCGCCGATGCTCATGCGCTGCGGGCACGTGATTCCAGGCGAATCATTCATTGGGCTATACTGGAAAGCGAACAACGTGAAAGGAAACGGGTGATGGCAGAAGCCGAACATCCGGCATTCGATAGCTTTGTGAACACGGTGGCTGCGCTGCGCTCGCCCGACGGCGGGTGCCCGTGGAACCGTGCGCAAACGCATGCTTCCATCGGCGACTACATGATCGAAGAGGCCTACGAGGCCGTTGACGCCATTCAGGCGGACAATGCCGATCACTTGCGCGAAGAGCTAGGCGATGTGCTGTTGCAGGTCGTGCTGCAAAGCCAAATCGCGGCCGACGCGGGCGAGTTCACCATCGATGACGTATGCGCCGCAATCGACGAGAAGATGATTCGCCGCCATCCGCACGTGTTCGGCGACGTGAAGGCAGACAATGCCAACGAAGTCGCCGACATGTGGGAGCAGGTGAAGCTGGCAGAGAAGGGCGCAGCCGACGCTCAGGCTGGCGACGCGCGCGAAGGGCTGCTCGACGCAGTGCCCACGCACTTCCCGGCGCTTCTGCAATGCCAGAAGATCTCGCGCAAAGCCGCTGCCGCCGGTTTCGAGTGGGAAACGGTCGCCGACGTGTGGGACAAGGTCGCCGAAGAGCGCGCCGAGCTCGAAGCCGCCTACGCCGCCGCGCCGAAGACGGCTGACGGCAAGGTCCTTTCCAGCGATCCTGCGGAAACGGGCGCAACCGAGCGCGACCCGCTTGTCGCGGCAGCCGAAATGGAGTTCGGCGACTTGCTGTTCGCGCTGGTCAACGTCGCACGTAAGATGGGCATCGACGCCGAGGCCGCATTGCGCGCGAGCAATGCAAAGTTCCGCCGCCGCTTCGCCGAAGTGGAAAAGGCGGCATGGGCGCAAGGCCGTTCGGTCGACGACCTGACGCTCGAAGAAATGGAAGAGCATTGGCAAAAGGCCAAGCAACACGAACACGGTTAACCCTGTAGGGCGCGATACATCGCGCCCGTCGGGAACGATAGGCGCGCATTTCCGAAGCGCGTCACAACACAAACGGAAGCAGGAGGGTGCGCAATGGCGCCAGAAGTAAAAGGGGTCAACGTTCACGACGGGGGCATGCGCGTCACGCCGACGGGCATGATCCGCACGGCGCAGTGGAAGATCGTGCCGGCCGCCGAAACGGTCGTGAAAGGCTCGACGCAAGAGCTGCTGCTCGACGCCGACGCGCTCGACCGTTACGAGGAATTCACCGGCGAGATGCACGCCATCCTGCAGAAGTACGAAGCCGCCATGCGCCAGATGGTCGTGCGCTTCGAGATCCTCGACCGCGACTTGTCGCTGCGCCGCAACCGCAACCCCATTCACCACATCGAATCTCGCATCAAGTCGCCGGTCAGCATTTACGAGAAGCTGCTGCGTTACGGCAAGGACCCGACCATCGGCAATCTGGAAGAGTACCTGATGGACGTCGCCGGCGTGCGCGTCATCTGCTCGTACAAGAACGACGTGAAGCGCCTGATGGGCTTGCTGCGCCGCCAGGACGACCTGGAAATCGTGCGCGTGAAGAACTACATCGAGAACCCCAAGCCCAACGGCTATCGAAGCCTGCACGTCATCGTGCGCATTCCCGTGTACTTCATGGACAGCAAGGAGATGGTGCCGGTCGAGGTGCAGATCCGCACCATCGCCATGGACTACTGGGCTTCGCTCGAGCACGACCTGAAGTACAAGGCCGTTGCGGAAACGCACGGACTCGACATTGCCGGCGAGCTGCAGGAATGCAGCCGCATTATCGAGAACATGGAAGAGCGCATGCAGGTGCTCGCCAACGCTTTGGATTCCGGGCAGTCGAAGCATTCCAAGCTTGGGAAATGAGTCGGAGGACGTTCCTGCTACTCATTTCCGCGGAAATGAGTAGCAGGA
>JAFUCC010000207.1 GCA_017459925.1 Eggerthellaceae bacterium | reverse complement strand
CCGCCATGCAGTCGTTCGCCCCCGACCGCGATACGTTCCAACCAGCTGAGTAGGGGCTGATGCAAAGTCGTTTTGCAGAATGTGGCATGCCCGCAGCTTCACCCTGAAGAGGCGAAGCTGCGGGCGCTTTGTCCTATTAACGATCCTATAGCTCGTCGAATATATCTGCGCTGATCTCGTCGATGATCTTGCTCGTTCTGGGGTACACGTCGGGGAAGGTGCTGAACGCGCCGCCTTGCGTGAGGCATGGGATGTAGTAGTTCTTCCCGCACTCGCGGACGATCTTCTCGGTATGCTCGCGAATCTCCTCGTCGGTGACGTCGCCGCGGTCGAGGTCGGCGCTTTCAACGCCGCCCATGAACGAAATCTGGCCGCCATACTTCTTTATGAGGTCGGGAATGTCGTTGCTTTGCGTCGGGCCCTGCCAGATGTCGATGCCGATCTCGATCATGTACGGCACGAGCGTGGCGCAATAGCAATCGGCGTGGTGCACGATCAGCTCGACGCCGTTGGCGCGCCAGTAGTCGCAGATCTCCTTGGTCGGCGGCAGGATGAACTCCTCGAAGATCTCCGGCGACATGAGCGTGGAAATCTTGGAACCCCAGTCGTCGTGGCGGAACAGCGCATCGGGGTGCACGTGCGCGATGACGTCGTCAGCCTTGCGCATCTCGTATTCGGCGAGCCACTTGAACAGGTCCTTCACCTCGTCGGGATACTCGTAGAACGCGCACATGAGCTCTTCCATCGATGCCTGCGAATGCGCCTGCTCGAACATGCCCGGAATCTGCATGGCGCCGACGAAGTACTCGTTTCTGTCAACGCTCTCGGCATCGGCTACGAACGGCTCCCACGCTGACTCGTCTGCTTTAACCGGCGGGCGCTTCACATAGCTCTTCCAATCTTCCATGTCCTGGATGACGATGAGGTCGGTCGGAATATGAACCGGAATTTGGCCAGGCCAGCCGGGTTCCCATGAATACGTAACGCCCCAGGCGTTCACCTTGGTGCCCTGACCGGGGCCCGGGTTGCCGACGAGCCCCATCACAGGGTCGCGGATGTTGTGGAGGAACTCGTACTGCTTGACGAGCCTGTCGGGATTGCCTCCCTTGATCGTTTCCATGAGGTTTTGGCGTATCGTGAGCATTTCGTCCTCCTTTAGCGCTGCCGCGTTAACTTGACAGGCAAATCTATTCGGGGTTAGAGTTCAAGGCGTTGATCTTGGCTCCAGCCTCCTGCGTACCAGCCTACTTTTCCCGCAAGCGGTATGCATCGTGCCTAAACGTAGAAAAAGGTTCGCGACGACTGTGCAAACGTGCCTAGTGCTGGTGTGCGCCAGTCGGGATGGTGACGAGCGCTGGGCGTCCCAGTCATATGGGCGCAATAACGTGGAAGCGGGATAGGCCATGGAATTATCGCTGCAATTCATCGCGCAGAAGCTGGCGTTTTCATACGACGTAGACGTGCTTGACGACGATCCGACGCTCACGTATGGGACGGTGAGGGTTTTCGATGTCGCGCTCAGCACCTCGAGCAAGTTCCACCCCATCGTCATCATCTCCTCGAAAGCCCGCATCGATACAGTTGCCGATCAGTTCAGGGGCATAATCTGGATCGGGGAGGAGCGGCCGGCGTTCGGGCTTCCCGCCATCTGGATCCGCGATGATGTGTCGGAGCTGCTTCTGCTCGACCGCGTCCAGAACATTTTCGACATGTTCAATCAATGGTGCGCCTCCGTGCAAGACGGGCTTCTGCAACATCGCTCGTTTGATGAAATCGTGCCCCTCTTGTCGCAGGTTACGATCAGTCCGTACTACTACGCGGACGCGAGCATGCGCACGTTGGCCATCAAAGAAGATGAGACGCTCTACGCAGCGAGCAGCTCGTGGCGCATGCAGAGCGAAGTCGGCCGTCATCCGGTCGAGATTCTCGCGCGCTTCGTCTCGAGCGGCGAGCTCGACACCGTCAATTCCCGGAAGGAAGCGTGGCTGTTCGATAGCGACACGTTCCATACGCCGTTCGTAAGCAAGACCATCTTCTGCCAAGGGGACGTGTTCGGCCATCTCTTCCTGATAGAGACCTACCCGGGGCAGGCCACGTGCGACGTCGAGATCCTCGAGGCGTTTGGCAATATGCTCGAAACCCACTTGGATTTATCGTCTATGACGTACTCGTCTTCGGGCCGGCCGTACGAGCCGATGCTCATCAGCCAGATCGAAGGCTTGGCAAGCAGCGCCGCGGAAACGGATTACCTTCTGAAGCTCCTTTCGTGGGGTGCCGACGAACAGTATCGGATCGCCTTGCTGAAGCACCCTGCCGGCGACGGGGATTCCGCTGTCGGGAATGTCGCTTCTGAAATCCAGGCGATCGAAGACAACCTCGTGACCGCCAAGGCGTTCTACCATAACGGCGCCATCGTCTGCGTCATAAACAACAGCAGGGCCGAATCCCTTTTCGCAGACAACCTGATCCTGCATTTCTGCGAACGGTTCGGGTGGAAGGTGGCCATCAGCAACGCCTCGTCCTCGTTTTCATCGTTGCAGTCCCTGTACAACCGGGCGCTGGCCACGTTCGACATCGGCTGCCAACTGAGCCCGAAGACGATTCTGTACCACTTCGACGACTACCGGCTCCTGCTGATCTTCTCCGCAATCACGAAGAGCGGGTACGCGGACTTCCTGCTGCACGACGACCTTATCGCGCTTGCGCAGTACGACGAGGAAAACGACTCTGAAATGGTCAGCACCCTGAAAACGTACCTCGACCTCGAGCGGAATTCCAGCAAGACTGCCGAAGCGCTCCACTTGCACCGGAATTCCGTTACCTATCGCCTTGAGAAGATAAAGTCCCTGATGTCGAGCGACCTCGACGAACCCGAGAACAGGCTATTGCTCACGCTGTCGATTTACTACTTCCTAAGCCAGCGGGGCAAGTGACCGATTAGTGAAACAGGCGCTAGGTACCAGTTTCATCTGATGCGCACCTTGAAGTCGCAGCGGTCGTAGCCGTAGCCGAGGGTCTTCGTGCGCTCCCACGAGATTCTGGGATGTATGTCGCCGTAGCACACGTCGTCGGCGTCGCAGAACCCGCGCACGATCTCGGGGCAGCCGTAGCGCGCGCACGCGTCCATGTAGGGACACCTGATCATGTCGAAGCTCATCTCGTCTTTCGCCAGGTACTTGTTTTCCGATGCGAACCCCGCCTGCGGGCCGAAGCTCTTCTCCGTCATGTTGAGGAAGAACTTGGGCACGATTTTGTAGAGCCCCGGAATCTTGAACAGGGCCTTGACCTTGGACGCCATGCCGCCTGCACGCCATGTGTAATAGTCCACCAGGAAATCCGTCGTCTCTGTGCGGTCGATGCCTTCCGCAGTCATGGCGTCGAACACGGCGATAGCGGGGTAGATGCGCTCCCACGTGTGCATGTGGCATGCCTTGGGTTCGTCTGCGTTTTCTTCCAGTAGTTCGTCGTAGCGCGCGAGGGCCTTTTGCATGATCGCTTGCGTCTTGGTGGCACCGTAGTGCTCCTCGAGGTGCGGGACGACTTGGGCGAGATATCTCACGCGCTTTGCCATGTGCGGTTCTCCTTATAGGTTAGAGGCAGCTAACTTCCGTATTCTCGCACATAATCGATTCGGTTTTAACTTCTGAGTTTTTGGGTGGCTCGGGCTAGTCTTGCCAGATTTGGGTTAATGTCGCCGTAGTGATATATACTATCACCACAGTGATATACAAGAGGAGCGTGCATGGTACAAGCAAAAGAGTTCTTCGGAAAGGACCGGGTCACGCTGTACCACGGGTCACCCAACGTGGTGAAGCAACCCGTTTACGGCGCGGGAAACCCCAACAACGATTATGGCCTCGCGTTCTACACGACGGAGCTCGAAGAGCTCGCTCTCGAGTGGGCGTGCCCCCGTGCCGGTGACGGGTGGGCCAACGAGTACGTGCTCAAAACGCAACGGCTTTCGGTGCTCGACTTGAATTCTGGCGAGTTCAGCGTGCTGAACTGGCTGGCGGTGCTCCTCGAGCATCGCAAGGTGAGCATGGGTATTGGGATCGCGCAAGAAGCGCATGATTTCATAACGGCGGAATACGCAGTCGACGTGTCGGGTGCCGATATCGTGTACGGTTACCGGGCCGATGACTCGTACTTCAGCATGGCCAGGCGGTTCTTGAACAACGGTATCCCCGTTCAGGTTTTGGAACAGGCCTTGTTCCTAGGCGGGCTCGGTTACCAGGTCGCCCTCATGTCGGAACGCGCTTTCAAGCAATTGGAATGGGTGGGTGCCCGCCCTGCGTCTGGCGCCGTCTGGAATCCGCGGCGCATTAAGCGCGACGCGCAGGCACGCGCTACGGCCGCGCAGCTCGAAAGGCAAGCGGTGGCTTCCCGTAGTGGCACCTACATCGTGGACCTCATGAGAGGGGAGGGCGCATGGCAGAAGTGACGTATGCGTACATCCAGCTTCCCGACGGCTCCCTGTTTCCCACGGCGCAGGAGACGCTTGCGGAGATGTTCGACATCGGCGTGAACGAATGCGGAATCGAAGGAGGCGATCTGGTCGCGGCCTTCATCGCGTCGGGCCTCGACAGGGAATTCGAGCATCTGAACCCGGTATACGTTGCGGGCAAGTCCGCCATCGAGCTCATCGAGCTGCTCGCGCCGTTCCTCGACGTCGACGTCGACCTTCCCCGCGTCGTGGTCGCGGCGCCACTTGTCGACTACTGGGTCGGTTGGTCGGTTGCCAATTACCAATACGAGACGGGCACGCCGTATCGCCGCATGTTCGAGGCCGTGCCTTACGAGGAGTTTGCGGCATCGTACCATCCCCTCCATGAAGCGCCCGAATCGAAGTTCATCGAGGTGTTCGAGAAGAGAATCAGGGAAAAGGGAAGCCCGACGCGATTGTCGGTTCAGCGCAGGGTGGCGGGAATGTCGCAGGCCGAGCTTGCCGAGCAGGCGGGCGTTGGCTTGCGGTCTATTCAGATGTACGAGCAACGGAACAAGAACATCAACCATGCCTCAGCCGAAACGCTGCTTCGGCTTTCACGCGTGCTTCACTGCGGCATGGAAGACCTCATGGAGCTGTAACGCGAGAACGATGCCTTTAGCGTGTCGGCCTTGCCTGGTCAGATTGACGCATCGTTTTGTCGTCGAACCGCACGATTCGTGCGGTCAGCTCCGCAAATGCTTCGTCGTGGCTTACAATTATTCGCACTCAGATGAAGCAGTTGGAAGAGTACATAACAGTCGGCACGAAGCGCATGCGCTGCGGCTACACGACGGGCACGTGCGCGTCGGCGGCAGCGCGAGCGGCAGCCGAGCTTCTGCTGCGCGGCGAACTGGTTCCAGCCGTGGTAGTTTCTACGCCCGCGGGCATCGACGTCGTGGTGGAAGTCGAGGAGCATGATTCGGGTGACGGCTGGGCGGAATGCGCCGTGCGCAAGGATTCCGGCGACGACCCCGACGTAACCAACGGGGCGCTCGTGTACGCGCGCGTCGAGCGCTGCGATGAACCCGGCATTTACGTCGATGGGGGCGTCGGGGTGGGGCGCGTGACGCGCGAGGGCCTCGACCAGCCGGTCGGCGCGGCGGCCATCAACTCCACGCCGCGCAAGATGATCGCCGAGCAAGTTGCCGAAGCCGCCGGCGATGCCGAAGAGGCGGGCTTGCTCGTGACCGTTTCCATTCCCGCGGGCGTCGAGCTCGCAGCCAAGACGTTCAACCCGCGCCTCGGCATCGAAGGCGGCATCTCGGTCCTCGGCACATCGGGAATCGTGCGCCCCATGAGCGAAGACGCGCTCATTTCCTCGATCGAGCTCGAGATGAAGACGCTGCGAGCGCGCGGCGTGACCGACCTGCTCGTCGTGCCGGGCAACTACGGGCGCGACTTCGCGTGTGGGCAGCTCAGCCTGAACATGGACGAGGCGGTGTCGTGCTCGAACTACTTCGGCGCCACGCTCGACGCGGCGTGCGTGCTCGGCTTCGAGCGCATGCTCATCGTCGGCCACATCGGCAAGATGGCCAAGGTGGCGGGCGGCATCATGAACACGCATTCCCGCGTGGCCGATTGCCGTGTCGAGGTGCTCGCGGCCCATGCCGCGCTCGTCGGCGCCACGCAGGACGCCGTGCGCCAGATCATGGGCGCGGCGACGACCGATGCGGCGCTCGATGTGCTCATCGCATGCGGGTTGGAAGAGGCGACGATGCGCTCGGTCATGGAAAGCCTCGCCGACAAGCTGAACCATCGCGTAGCGGGCGCGCTGCAAGTCGAGGCCATCGTGTTCTCGAACGTTCACGGCGTGCTCGGGTACACCCCGGGCGCTGCTGAGTTGCTGAAGGAAATGGGACAAAAGGGGCAGGGACTATCGTCCCAGGTTGACGGAAAGGAAGAGCTGGCATGATTCATTTCGTAGGCGCAGGTTCGGGTGCGGCCGACCTCATCACGGTGCGGGGCGCCAAGCTGCTCGAAGAGGCCGATGTCATCATTTACGCGGGTTCGCTCGTGAACCCGGCGCTGCTCGAGTATGCCCATGAGGGGTGCGAGATCCACAACTCGGCGCACATGACGCTCGAACAGGTCATCGAGGTCATGAAGGCCGCCGAGGCCGCCGGCAAGATGACGGTGCGCCTGCACACGG
>JAFUCC010000206.1 GCA_017459925.1 Eggerthellaceae bacterium | reverse complement strand
GTAATTCACTAACGCCTCCGATGACGTGGAGGCTCCCTTATTCCTCGTCGAGAGCGCCCGGGTCGATGTCGACGAGCGGCTCGGACATCGGATCGGGATCGGCAGCCTCGGCGGCCGTCATCCTGCATGACTCGGGCACGTCCGGCGACCACGGCATGAAGCGCCCGAGCACGGCGGGGTCGCCGGCGCCGGGAGTGTTGGACAGCTCTTCCAGCAGCCACTCCAGGTAGCGCATCGGCATCAGACCGTTGGCGCGCGCCGTCGTCACGATAGAGTAGATAATAAACACGAGACGGCAAACCCCTCGGGAAAGGACGTCCACCATGATGAAATCGATCGGGGCCAAAGCGGCGATCATCCCCTGCCCGGTGCTCGTCATCGGCACTTACGACGAAGCCGGCGTGCCCGATGCCATGAACGTCGCCTGGGGCGAGGGCAAGGCGCTCATGTAGGGGGATCCATGGAACGCATGACGAGGCGCGGCTTCGTGGCTGCAGCGGGCGGGGCGATTGCGATGGCGCTCGCGGGATGTTCGCAAGGTCAGGCCAGCTCGGCTTCAGCTAGCGCGGGAAGCGCCGCGTCTGACGGCGGGCTGTACTTCACCCGCCAAGACGTGCGCGAATCGCCCGCATGGGTGACGAAACTCGACGCCGCGAAGGACGCAGAGCAGCTCGTCGTGGTGGCGGGCGTGGGAAAAACGACCGCCTATGTCACGATGCACGAGAAGGACGGCGGCACCTGGAAGCAAATCATCGCGACGCCGGGCTTCATCGGGCGCGACGGGCTGGGCGACGCCAACATCGAGGACGCCTACACGCCCGTCGGCACCTTCACGATCGACAAGGCGTTCGGCCTCGCGGCCGACCCCGGCTGCGCGATGGGCTACACGCAGGTCGACGACACGTACTACTGGTCGGGCGACGCGCGCGAGGGCATGCGCTTCAACGAGCTCGTCACGACGCGCGACCTGCCCGGCCTCGACGTCGACGAATGCGAGCACATCGCCGAGTTCGATTACGCGTACCGCTACGTGCTGAACATGGGCTACAACGCCGAGTGCGAGGTGCGCAAGGGCTTCGGCTTCTTCCTGCACAGCTTCCGCGTGAACCGCCCCTACACGGGCGGCTGCGTGGCGGTGCCCGAGGACATCATGAAGTTCATCATGCAGCGCGTTCAGCCCGGCTGCAGGATAACCATCGGTTCGCTCGAGGATTTCGGCGGCGACCTGGACGCCTAGGGCCGAGGCCGCCGTCGCCGGTACCGCGCGTGCGCGAGGCGGCGCATGCGGAGCTGGACGGGTGCGACCGCCTGCGGATAATAGAGCCGCTGGGGGGTGCCGGACTTCCACAACCTCCTGGCGAGGTGCCACCTGGTGCTCACCGATTCCGGCGGGGTGCAGGAGGAGGCGCAGCGCCTCGGCAAGCCCGTGCTGGTCATGCGCGAAGCAACCGAGCGCCCCGGCGGCGTTCCCGCCTCCTGCGCCAGGCTCCGAACCCAGGGTCATCCGGGCCCTCAATTGAATTTGTAAGTGCACCCCCCAGGGGTTCGACTTACGATTACAATTGAGCCAAAAAATGTGTTGGGACGAAACGGCGTGCGCATGCGTACCATGGGAAGAAGGGTCGTTTCCAACGCTTATCAGCGTCTGGCCCGTTCGCTACAATCAAAGAAGGCTACACCCTAGCCCGCAATTTATTAGGAGCTTACTATGAGGAAACCGTTCTCCAAGGCCGCGACGATGCTGCTCGCGATGGTCCTTGTTTTCAGCTTGTCGCCCACGCCGGCATTGGCCGACGATCAAGGCCAGCTTCAGGCGGGGACGGTTTCCATGCAAGCGCAGGACGTCTCCATGCAAGCGCAGGCCGTCGACCCTGCGAAGGCCAATGACGCCGTGGGGAAGTTCACCGACGCCCTTTCCAAGTTCTATACAGACACATCCGAGATGAGCAAGGTATCGTCTTTCCTCACTCGCTTCGGAGGACTGACTTCGGCCGCATCGGGCGCCATCGGAATACTGCAGATACTCGGGATAGTGAAAGATCCCACGCAAGTGGCCTTGGGCCAGATTCTCGACGCTGTTAACAACATGAAGCTCCAACTCGACCAAATCGACAAGAAACTCGACGTCATCCACCAAGAGCTGATCAACATCGCCGTCAGCCAGGAGGAGATAAACCGCAACAACAAAGCCACCACCATGCTCCACTACTGGAACGAGTTCAACACGAATTACTGCGAGCCTTTGAACAACAAAATGAACGAATACCAAGGGCTCGTGAACGCCGGCATCAAGAAATGGTGGGAAAGCTCCTCCCATGACGGCATCTGGGTCCTGTACGCAAATGCCGATAACGCCCCATCGCTGACTTACGCGAAGGCGCCGTATGCGCAGGGGAAGCCGACGAAGGCCGACAACGGGGAAAGCGTGCTGGCAGACGCCAGCTTCGGCGTGCCCGCCTCATTGCTGCCAAGCACGGCCTCCATCCCCTTCGACGTTAACACCTATCGCGAGACGTTCGCGTCCCAGATGGCCTCCAAGTTCGTGGATGCCGCGAATAAGCGCGAGCTCAACGCGACAAGTGCTTTCTACGCATCATGGGACAAATTGACGAGCGCCCAGAAAAACGAGAAAGCCAGGGCGTACGCAGCGGACATCCTCAACACGCAGATATACAAGACGTCGTGCCAGGTGATGAGCGACAACGATGCGTGGGTCATCTCCTTGCTGAACGCCTATCGCAATTATTGCTCCAACATCGTGAAACAGGATTCCGGCGTCAACGCCATGCTCAATGCCATATACAATTCCCACGGCTTCGAGGGCGAGGCGAAAGACGATATCACCAAGCTGATAGACGGGCTTACCGTGCAAGCTGGATACTACGGTCAGTTCGCCCTGACGTGCGCCTGCCAGGACAGCATGCAGACCATAGAGAACAGGCAAACGGCACAGCAGCAGTTCATCGACACGGTGACGTCCCTTTCCAGCAAGAAGACAAGCGCTCTGAAGGGCCACGACAATTACTGCTACGTCACGGGCACCATCCTCTCGTACGAGGACGTGGGTGTGACGAGCAAGCTGTCGGTCCACGCGAACCACAATAAAAGTTCCTACTTGGGCTACACATCGACCGAGTGGAAGACGACCAATCCCGTCCCCAATATGCTCAATGACGTTTATGCGCAGGTCCTCTACCGCCAGTACCGTGCGAATACGCAGGGATGTGAGTCTTTCGTGGACTATCTGGAAAGGTACGGCACCGGCGTTACATCGGATTTTTCGACCATCATGACCCGCTGGGGAGGGGTCTCGTCGTTTAGTCTGGACGAGGGGATTACCATGGGTGCGGATCAAGTAATAAGATTCAGCGATTATTTTGAGAACAACAAGAAGTACCGTGTGAACGTCGGCAATGCTTCCAAGATAGAAAACAAGTACTTCCACGTGCACGACAAGATAACCAACGACACTTTCAATCTGACAAACGGCACTCTGAGCGTGAACCAAGTTGCAGGCGCTCGCGCATTCTATGGGGAAGGCCATTGGTATTGGAACACCGACGAGGCATGGGCTTTCTGGACCAGCGACAGCATAGATTCCTCGCTTGATACAAGGGGAGACTACAACGATCGGTGGAATGACTACAGCTTCAATTTGAACATCCCCATCCTGAAGAGCACCGCGGTTCATGACTTCAACGGCGAGCACGACGACGACCCGTTCTTCGCGTTCGGCGCGCCGAGCCTGACGGAGGGGATCTCGGATGCAATGTTGCCGGTCGCGGAGGAAGACACGCGCACTCCCCTGACCGATTTGGTGCTGCAGAGCGATTCGTACGCCTACACCGGCAGTGCCGTAGAGCCTTCCGTCAAAGTGTTTGCCGGGGAGGCGGAGGTTCCGGAAGACGGCTACGACATCACGTATATGGACAACGACAAAACGGGGACCGCCCACGTAACCGTGACGGGCAAGGGCTCGTATTCGGGGCAAGTTTCCAAGGCATACGAGATAACCGACAACCCGGCTGCTACGCGCGCAACGAGCGCAGCGAAGGCGCCTTCGACGGGCGACCCCCTGGCGATGCCCTTCGCGCTTGCCGCAATGCTTGCAACACTGGCAACGGCCTCATTCGCCTTGGCCCTGAAACGCAGGGGGTAGGCTCCCGGCCTTGAGCGGTGCCTAAGGTCCTCATGCCCCTCCTTCGTCGGGCGGTTTTCCGCCGCCACGGCGGGAGGGCCCCGCGCTTAGCGTTGCCCAGTCGTCACTGATAATGCAACGACTCCACGGGATCGAGGCGTGCGGCGCGGCGTGCCGGATAGTAGCCGAAGACCACGCCGATCGCCACGCAGATGCCAGCGACGAGCAGCACCGAATCGATGCCGATGACGGGGGTGATGGACGTGTTGCCATCCATGCCGAAGGCGCTGCCCGCCAAGCCGGCGAGCGCGAAAGCCCCCGCGAACCCGAGCAAGATCCCCAGCACGCCGCCCGCCAACGTCAGGCACACCGATTCCAAGAGGAACTGCCTCGTGATGTCGCTGCGGCGGGCGCCGAGGGCCTTGCGCAACCCTATTTCGCGGATGCGCTCGGTGACGTTGGTCAGCATCATGTTCATGATGCCGATGCCGCCGACGAGCAGCGAGATGGAGGCGACGGCGGTCATGAGCAGCTGGAACGAGCCCAGCAGGGTGTCGAGCTGCTCGCGCAACGACTGCATGGTGGTGATGTATATCGCGTCTTCCTGGTCGGACTCGGGAATGCCGAAGCGCTTGGCCAGCCACTCGCGCGTCGTGGATGCGACCTTGTCCATGTCGGCGCCCTCGGCCGCCAGGCCGAGCGCTTCTCCGACGACGTTGCTGCCGCTGATGCGCTGCTGGCATGTGCGCAAGGGCATGTACACGCTCAAGGTGTCGCCGTATCCGGAGCCGGCGCCCGATTCCACGACGCCCACGACTTGGAAGTCGAGCCCGCCGATGCGCATGCTCTTCCCCACGGCGTTTGCGCTCTCGCCCCCGAACAGCTTCTTAGCCCCTGCTTGGTCGATGACGGCCACGAGCTCGCCGGCGTTCGACTCCTCCTCCGAGAAGAAACGTCCCTGCAGCATGTTGATGCCCATGACGGCCTCGTATGCCGGATACGTGCCCGTGACCATGGCGGAAGCCTTCTCGGTGGCCGATGCGGCGTCCGCGCTGCCGATCATGACGGGCACGACGACCTCGTACGAAACGCCGAGCTCGCTTTGCATGGCGCTTACGTCATCGACCGTCATCTCGCGGTTGTAGAAGCAGTAGATCTCGACGAGCCGCGCCTGCGACATGCCCATCTCGTCCATGAGGCCGGCCTTCACGCCCCCGATGAGCGCCGTCATGGCGATGACCGCCGCGATGCCAATGACCACGCCGAGCACGGTCAGCAGGCTGCGCGCGCGGTTGGCGTCGAGCGCCGAAATGGTTTCCTGAACGAGGTCGCCCGCCCTCATGTGCGCCCCCTGCCCCCGGTCCGCATCGCAACCTCGCGTTCCTCCTCATCGGTGAGCAGCTTGCCATCGCGGATGTGGACCGTGCGGTCGGCCCATGCGGCGACTTCGGGGTCGTGCGTGATGAGCACGATGGTCTTGCCCTCCTCGCGCAGGCGGCTGAACGTGTTCAGCACCATTTTCCCGGTGGCGGAATCGAGGTTGCCCGTCGGCTCGTCGGCCAGGATGACCGCCGGGTCGTTCACCAGCGCACGCGCGATGGCGACGCGCTGCATCTGGCCGCCGGAAAGCTCGTTGGAGCGGTGGTCGAAATACGCTGCGGGAAGCCCCACTGCGGCAAGCGCGGCCTCGGCTCGCTCGCGCCGCTGGGCTCGGGGCGTGTCCGTGTAGGTGAGCGGCAGCGTGACGTTTCGCAGGACGGTCGCGCGCGGGAGCAGGTTGAAGCTCTGGAACACGAACCCCAGGCGCGTGGCGCGCAACTCGGCGAGCTCGTCGTCGGTCAGCATCGACACGTCGAGGCCTTCGAGCCGGTATGTGCCCGACGTGGGCGTGTCGAGGCAGCCGAGCGTGTTCATGAGCGTCGACTTGCCCGAGCCCGACGGTCCCATGATGCACAGCAGCTCGCCGCGCTCGACCTGAAGGGTCACGCCACGGAGCGCGTGCATGTAGCCGGCCTCGGACTCGTAGATGCGGTGCACGTTGCGGACGTCTATGACGGGGATGCTCACGACGCGCCCCCGGAAGCCGCGGCGGAAGAGCCGGAGCCGGCGCCCGTGCCGGCCGCCGGATCGGCTGCGGTCGACGCAGCGGCCGAGGCGGCATCGTCGCTTTCCGGTATCTTCACGTTGGCCGACATGCCCGACTTCAGGCGCTCGTCGGGATGCTTGATGACCAGCTTCACCGTGAACGTCACGATCCCCCCGCCCGATGCGCCCGAGGCGCTGGAACCGTCCGTCGAGTTGGTGGCGGCGGCGGCAACGGAGACGACCTCGGCTTGCTCCTGTATGTCGGGAAACGCCGGGAACGTGACCTCTGCCGCTTGGCCCACCTTCACGCCCGACACGTCGATCTCGTTCACCTCGATGTCAACCTCGAGGGTTGACAGGTCGCCTATGAGCACCGACGCCTCGCCGGACGAGGCGCCGGACGAGGTGCCGCCCGACGCCCCGCCGACCGATGCGCCCACGACGGCCTTCAGCGAGAGCATCGCACCCGAGCGGGGTGCCTTCACCTGGCATTTGCCCACGAGCTCCTGGGCCCGCTCGTAGCTCTTCCGGGCGTCGTCGAGCGCCTGTTGCGCCGTGGTAATCGAGTCGTTGGCGGCGTCGACGCTCGCTGTGTAGCCCGAATGGTCGAACGTGCCCGGATCGGGTGCGAGCGCGTTCTGATATGCCGTGTCGTAGGCCGCCTGGGCGTCCGCCCTCGCCTCTTCGACGAGAAGCTCGCGCTCGGCTTTGGTGGCCGTCGACGGAATCGCCGCGATGGCTTTCTGGTAGGTTGAATCGTAGGCGGCCTGGCCGGCGGCCGCGGCAGCGTCGAGCGAGTTGTTGTAGGCATCGACCGCCACATTGTAGGAGCTGACGGCGTTGTCGTAATCCTGCTGGGCCTGCGCCGCGCTCGACTGGGCCTTCGACACGCCGC
>JAFUCC010000205.1 GCA_017459925.1 Eggerthellaceae bacterium | reverse complement strand
CGTCGCTTATGCGGAGGAGAGGAGTGGCGACGACATCGCCTTCACCATCACCGAGACGGCCGTGCTGGACATAACCCTTAACAAGCAGTGGCTGGTGGCTGACAAGGAGTCGATTCCCGCTTCGGTGTACCTGGCGCTTCAGGCCCGGCCCGAAACCGGCTTCGAGACCCTGGCGGCCCGGCAGGGGGTGCCAGGCGATTGGACCATAGCGACCAGCCCGCTCGAAGGCGCCACGCACACGTTGCGCAGCCTGACCAGCGCGGGTGCGATCACGTTCGGCGAAGACGTCGAGGCCATCGCGGACGTGCCGCTTGCGGTCGGCGAGGCGAACGCGGCCAATAGGTGGGCGGCCACCTTCACGGTGCCGAAATACCGCAACGGCGTGAAGCTCTGGTACCGGGCGGCCGAGCTGGACGAGTCGGTCGTGGGCGATTTCCTCTTGGCGGAATACGACCTCGACGTTCCCGTGACCGCTCATTCAGCCGGCGCCTACGACTCGCGGCCGGGCGATGCGCTCAACGCCAAGTCGGGCTGGGAGCGCACCGCCACCGTCATCAACACCGATGCGGGCTCGAAAGTGCTCACCGGCACGGTCCGCTGGGCGGACTACCAAGACCGCTTTCCCGATTTGGAGAGGCGCCCGTCGGGCGTCGTGGTGCACGTGTACAAGAACGGCGCCGAGATAGGCCAGGTGCCGCTTTCGAGAAGCGATCATGCCGATTTGCACGATAACGTGTGGGGGTGGACCCTTCCGGTCGATGAGGTGGACCCCGATGCCGAGTACACGGTGACCGAAACATACAACGACAACGAAGAAGACTGGGGCTATGAGACATCGGGCCTCGACGTGTTCAACCGCATCGGGTGGGAATCCGTCTTCTTCAACCTGTACGTTGTGTTCGACGACAGCGTGAACCAGGATGCGCTGGGGTTCAGTGCGCTGGACGTCACGTGCAAAGCCGACGACGGAAGCGTTACGCAGACGGTGTCGGTCCCCCGCAGCCAGCAATGGTGGGCGCGCGCCATTCAGATCGAGGAAGCCAACAAGAAGAAGCCGCAAGGGGCGGACGCCTACTCGTTGGTGGCGCCCGAGCTTGACGGCTATGTGCGCGTCTACAAGGAGCCCTACACATCGTTCTACGGGGGGCATACCCAGTACAACTACACCGTGTACTACGTCCCCCGCGGGCAGGTGGAGTTGGAGGTCTCGAACGAGTGGAAAGGCGTCGATGCATCCACGGCGTATCCCGGCGCGCTGCACCTTGCCGTCTACCGCGACAACGAGAAGATAGCGGACTTGACCAAGGAGGCCGCCGCCGGCCAGACCTGGACCGAAAACGTGGCTGCCGATATCGAGGGTGCGCACCTTTACCGCGTGTCGGAAACGGGGCACCGCTACCTCTACTCGGTGCGGCAGGATCCGGTCGAGGGCTTCGCCACCACGGTGATCGAGACGGACAACGGCTCGGACACGATTGGCTTCAAGGTGGCGAACACCTGGGTCGGCCCCGACTACGTGAACGTTGCCGGAACCGTGACATGGGACGATGACGTCAATGCGAGGGGAAGCCGTCCCGAACAAGTGAGCCTCACCGTGGTCGATGGCGAGGGGAACAACGTGCGGGTTATCAAGGTGCCCGTTGGCGCCGACGGCACCTGCGCCTACGAGGCGAAGTACCTTCCCGGCAAGGACGCCGATGGGAAGCCCATAACTTACTCCGTCGTGGAAAGCCACGTGCCGTATTACACGATCGCTTACGGTGCGCCCGCCTACGACGGCGCCGCCCGCACCTGGAACTGCGACATCACGAACAAGCTCACGGGTTGGTGCCCCATCACCGTGAAGAAGGAGATAAAGGGCGCGCCCACAGGTGGCCCGGAGACCTTCACCTTCGACATCGCGAAATACAAAGACGATTCCCCCGACCCGCGCAGCGCAACCGTTCAGGTGATTGGCGAGGGCGAGGCGACCGCCGAGTTCCTCATCGACAAAGACGGCCTGTACCTGTACTCCATCACGGAGAGGGCGGGCACGAACGCCGACTGTGCCTACGACGCTACGAAGCAGGTGGTGCTCATCGCCAAGACCCCCGGCGAGGACGGCAAGCCCGTCTTCAAAACCTGGACTGGGCCGGTTTCGGGCGATGCGGACGGCGGACCCAGCTCCGAGGAGGGCAACGACAACGAGGGCGTCATATCTGCCGAGGAGAAGGCCATGCTCGACGCCTTGAACGGCGAGCAGTCGAGCACTGTCACCTTCACGAACACGTACCCCGGCATCATCGTGAAGAAGGAATGGGACATCGACCTCGAGAGCAAGGACCGCCCGGGCAGCATCCAGGCCGTCGTGCAGAAGAGGAAAGGCGGCTCGTGGGCCGACGTGCAGACCGTACAGCTTTCCGCCGACAACGACTGGAAGGCGACGGTGGCGTTTCCCACGGGGGCAGACGAGAAGGCCGAATACCGCGTGCGCGAGCTCGGCGAGGAGACGGCCGGTTCGCTGGTCAGCGGTCGCATCGTGTACGACGAGGGCGACGCCGACAAGCCCGCCGGCGACGACGCCACGACGAACGAGGTCACGTACCACGTGGGCGCCTACGCGTCTGCCGTCGAGGGCTCGGTGGACGCGCACGTCACGAAGTACCGGGTGGCCTACGACAGCAGCGAAGAGAACGACGGCAAGACCAAGACCTTCACCATCACCAACAAGGCCATCGTGGAAGTCGACGTCGTCAAGCGCTGGATTGCCGCCGGCGTGGACGAGGGCGACATGCCGGACGCGGCCTGGCTCGCGCTCATGGCGAAGCCCAAGGCGGGGGCGCTCGACGCCGCGAAGGGTCTCGGAAGCGCGGCCGGCATCGACCTTTCCGGCGTGCTCGACTACGAGTTCCCGGTCATCAACCCCATTGAAGGGGGAAGCGATCCCATCGCCATTTTGGGCAAGCTGGCGTGCGGTCTGGACCTGAGCTTCATCGGCAAGGTGGTGAAGGCGGTTTTCGGCGTGCAGATTCCGCAGCTCGCCATCGGGCGCGTGACCGCCGACGACAACTGGACGCTCAAGGTCGTCGACAGCAAGTACACGGCCGGCATTCCCATGGAATACAAGGGCGCCGAGTTGGGCAGCGAAATAGTCCGCCTTATCGTCAAGTACCTCACCGATGGCTTGGTGGATTCGCCGGTTTCGTACAACCCCTTCGACAACTACATCTCGATCCCCACCAAGGCCATCCGCACGCCGATGGGGCTGACCGACCTCGACCTTTCGTCGCTTGCGGACAGGGCGCTCGCCAAGGCGAAGTCGCTCACGCTGGACGACATCAAGGATTTCGGGCCCTCCACCTTGCTCGACGACTGGCACCTCATGGCCAACGTCATCAACGTGAAGGTGGATTGGGACCCGAGCGATGACGAGGACCCGCCCAGCGATAAGAACAAGGTGCACGGGACGAAAATCTGGAACGACCAGGACGACAAGTTCGGCACGCGCCCGGACAAGGTGAAGGTGTACCTGTTGGCCAATGGGCAGCGCGTTAAGGACGACGACGGAGCCGACGTGTTCGTCGAGACGTCGAAGGCGGGCGGCTGGCGCTACTCGTTCGAGAACCGCGACGCGAAGGACGCGAACGGCAACGACATAACCTACTCCGTCGAGGAGGAGGCCGTCACCGGCTACACCACCAGCTACAACGGCTACGACATCGTGAACACAATGCAGACGTCCGAGCTCACGTTCAAGAAGTTCTGGGTCGACGACAACGACCGCGACGGCATACGGCCCGATAGCGTGGACGTGCGCCTGCTCGCCGACGGGCGCGAGGTGGCCACGCACACGGTGACGGCAGCTGACGGGTGGACGTGGAGCATCGGGCCGATGCCCGAGCGCAGCGCGAGCGGCGCGAACATCGCCTACACCGTTGAGGAAGTCACGGTGCCAGACGGCTACACCGCCATGCCGGGCGCGTCGCAGTCCGGCACGCTCTCGATCCTCAACCGGCACGACCCCGAACAGGTGACGCTGCAGATGGTGAAGCGGTGGGACGACGAGGGCAACCGCGACGGCCTGCGGCCGACCCTGCTGACGCTGTACGTGAAGGGCAACGGCAAAGTCGTGCAAACGCGGACCCTTCCCGTCAGCTTCAACGACGATACCCTGCAGTTCAGCGTCACCCTGCCGAAGAACGAGAACGGCGAGCCCGTCGTCTACACCTTGGACGAAGAGCCCGTTGCGGGCTACACCCGAAGCTGGAACGCGGACAAGACCCAGATCACCAACACGCATGCGCCCGAGCGAATCACCGTGTCCGGCACGAAGGTGTGGGACGACGCCAACGACCAGGACGGCAAGCGCCCCGACAGCGTGACCGTGAACCTGATTGCGAACGGCAAGAAGGTGGACTCGCAGCAGGTGACGGCCGCCGACGGATGGGCGTTCTCGTTCGAGGACGTCTACAAGAACGAGCTGTACGCATCGGGCGGGCAATTGAAGAGCCGGGCCATCTCCTACGCCGTGAGCGAAGACGCCGTCGAGGGCTACACGGCTTCGGTTGCGGGAAGCGCATCGGAAGGCTTCACCGTCACGAACGCGCATGTGCCCGAAACCACCACGGTGGAAGGCGCCAAGACCTGGGCGGGTGATGCCGACGACAAGGACGGCAACCGCCCGGAGCGCATCACCGTGAAGCTGCTCGATGGCGATGCGGTTGTGGCCACGCAGACGGTGACGGAAGCCAACGACTGGAAGTGGAGCTTCACGGGCCTGCCGAAGTACCGTGGCGGCAGCGAGATCGAGTACTCCGTGCAGGAGGAGCCCATTGCCGATTACACGGCCGTGGTGGCCGACAACGGACGCGACATCACGAATGCGTACGCACCCGAAACGGTGACGATATCCGGCCAGAAGGTGTGGGACGACAGCGACGACGCCGACGGCAAGCGGCCGACATCGGTCACCGTGCGCTTGCGCGCGAACGGGCAGGTGCGCGACACGAAGACCGTCACGGCTGCCGACGGCTGGAAGTTCTCGTTCACGGCGCCGGCGCGGCTCGACGGCGCGAAGGCTGTCTACACCGTGAGCGAGGACGCGGTCGACGGCTACACGGCCACGGTTTCGGGCGGCATGGCCGAGGGCTTCACCATCACCAACCGCTATTCGCCCGAGAAGACGCAAGTCGACGTGTTCAAGGGTTGGGCAGACGACCTCGACCGCGACGGCGTGAGGCCCGAGTCCATTACCGTGCACCTGCTTGCGGACGGTGTCGACACGGGGCAGGCGCTCGTGCTGAATGAAGACAACTACTGGACGGGAACGTTCACCGGGCTTAACAAGAACAGAGATGGCTCGGAGATCGCGTACTCCATATCTGAGGACGTCCCCGCGGAGTATACAGCCGAAACCATTCGCGGCGAAGGCGAGGCGAAGAACGCGTTCCTCATCATCAACACGCACGACACGGCCACGGTCGACATAGCCGGGACGAAGGTGTGGGACGACGACAGTGACCGCGACGGCCTGAGGCCTGCGAGCGTGCGCGTGTGGCTGCTCGCGGACGGCCTGCGCATTGCCTGGAAGGATGTGGCGGCAAGCGATGCCCAGGCGGGCAATGGCAACGTATGGGCTTGGTCGTTCACCGGCTTCCCGAAGTACCGCTCGGGCAAGGAGATCGCTTATACCGTGGAAGAGGATTCCGTGAAGGACTACTCGACGATGGTGACGGGAAGCGTGGGGGATGGTTTCACCATCACCAACGCGCATGAGCCCGCCAAGATAGCAGTCAGCGCGATGAAGCTGTGGGAGGACTCGTTCGACAACGACGGCAAGCGGCCTGCATCCGTCACGGTGCGCTTGCTTGCGAACGGCGCCCCCACGGGCATGTCGCTCGCTCTCAGCGAAGGCAATGGCTGGTGGGGCGACTTCGGGGAGCTTTACCGCTGCGAATCCGGGCGGTTGATCGTGTATTCGGTCGTGGAAGATGCCTTGCCTGCAGAGCTCGGCTACCAGCTGCCGACGTACGAGCAATACTCCGATGCGGAGAAGCTCGTCGGGTTCGTCACCAACGGGCGTGCTTACGAGACCATGGAAATCAAGGGCGAGAAATACTGGGTTGACGAAAGCGACAAGGCCGGCAAGCGGCCCGATGCCATCACCCTGTGGCTGTGCATCAACGGCGAGCGCGTCATGTCGCAGAGGGTGAGCGAGCCCGTTTCGGACGACGCTGTCGACGGCGTGTGGCCGTGGAGCTTCGGAGAGTGGCCCCGCTATGTCTTCGGCAAGGAGATCGCCTACACGGTGGAGGAAGAGCCGGTCGCAGGCTACGAGACGAAGGTGAACTCGATCGTCGGCGCCGCGGGCAGGTTCCTCATCGCCAACGAGTACTATCCCGACCTGACTTACCTAGAAGTGGCCCACCTGTGGGTTGATGCGGACAATCAGGACGGTCGGCGGCCCGATTCGCTCACCTTGCGCCTGTACGCGAACAGCGTGCCTACCGACAGCACGCTCACCATCGCGAAGGACGACGATTGGGAGGGCATCTTCACGCGGCTGCGCGCGAACGATGCGAACGGCGAGAAGATCGACTACACCGTCGCCGTCGACCCGGCAGATCCGAACTACGCCTACTACGAGAACTACAAGTTTGGGGACACCGACCTGGGTTACGCGCTTATCGATGTTCACGAACCCGAGCTCGTCACCGTGCAGGGCGTCAAGGCATGGGATGACGCCGATGATGCAGATGGCATTCGGCCGGATAAGGTCGAGGTTGAGCTCTTCGCCAATGGGGAGGAAGCGGGCAGCTGCGAGGCTACGTCCGAGAACGGTTGGACGTGGGCGTTCGAGGACATGCCGCGGTTCGCAAACGGCGAGGAAATCACCTACACCGTGCGCGAGAGCGCTGTCGCGGGATACGAGTCGGTCATTGCCGGCAGCGTGGAAGACGGTTTCACAATCACCAACACGCATGAGCCGGAGCCGCAACCTGGTCCCGAACCCGGACCTGAGCCCGAGCCCGGACCTGGGCCCGAGCCCGAGCCTGAGCCCGCGCCTGAGCCGGAGCCGACACCCACGCCCACGCCGACACCAACGCCCACGCCGACACCAACGCCGACGCCGACGCCGAACAATCCACCGAACTCATCGCCGGCAACAGGTGACAGCTTGCT
>JAFUCC010000204.1 GCA_017459925.1 Eggerthellaceae bacterium | reverse complement strand
GGCTGCGACGATGCCGAACGTGCGGGCGGACGCCGCGCGCTTCTGGAACAACCAAATGGCGACGCTTGCGAGCGCGGCTGTGGCGAAGCCGTGCACCAAGCTGAAGTCGTAGGCGAAATCGGCCGGCGCCGTTATGAGCGCGTAGGCCAAAGCGCACGCCAGCACCGCAACGAAGTACAGCTGGCACGCGCGCACGCCAACACCGAGTCCTTCGCGTGTGCGCTCCCGCGTTCGCGCGACGGCTTTGGTGCCGCTGCTGGTTATGGCGCCCCACATGCTGCGGGCGGTGGTTTGCATGCGTTGGGCAACGGTTTGCCCGACCGTTTCGTTATTCACAGTCCCATCCCTCGGGTAAATTGCAAACGTTTCATTCATGGATATCGCGTTTCAAGGGCCGACGGGCCCGCATGCGCCCACTGTGGCGCAACCGTTACCGCCGCATTACCGCAGCGTCGTTAAATGTCTGAATCATCCGGTTCATTTCAAGCTCGCACTGCGCGGGGCATGCTATAAACTAAGGCAAGTTACCTCATAAATCGGCGAAACGGAGGGCTCATGAAGACGATCATCGTTAGCGACCTGCATCTGGAACTCGACGACCGCATTTCCGAGGACGTGAAGAACCGTCCGAAGCTCGTCGACTTCATCGACAAGATCCGCACCGAGAAGATGGCCGACGAGTTCGTCATCGCAGGTGACTTCCTCGACCAGTGGTACTACCCCGGAAGCGTCGACCTGCCCCGCGACTCGCGCGAGTTCTACCTGGCATGCGCGAAGAACAACCAGGATGTCGTCGACGCGCTCGTGCGCCTCATCGAGTCGGGCATTCCCGTGGTGTACGTGCCGGGCAACCACGACATGACCATGACCCACGAGATCCTCGCCGAAATCGTGCCGGGCATCACGCAGGCCCGCGACGTGCCGGGCCTCGGCCGCTACCGCACCGGCGTGCGCGGCGAGGTCGTCATCGAGCACTCGCACCGCTACGAGATCATGTGCGCGCCCGACACCATCACCAACGCCGACCTCATGGAGTACGGCTACCCGATGCTTCCGGCCGGTTATTTCTTCGCGCGCGTGGGCGTGCAGTCGGGGGCGGAGGGGCTCGCGTATTCGAAGGACGAATCGCTGCGCAAGGACCTTCCCACGCCGCCCGCGCCCGACGCAGACGACGCCGATGCCTGCGCGGCCTACGAGTACTGGAAGGTGTGGGCCGACATCATCAACGACTGGTTCCCCGTGAAGGAGGGCATGCAGGACAAGTTCGTGAAGGTTGCGGTAGACGGCTTGGCCGGCGAGTTCTCGCTTGACGACTTGCTGCCCGCAGTGCAGCCCGATGGCAGCCTGAACGCGCCGCTGTACAAGGACGTGTGGAAGAACTGGGACGAGGTGCAGCGTCGCAACCTGGTGCCCGCGCCTGTCAGCGCCGAGCATTCGCTGAAGCACGCCGCCGACAACGAGGAGCGCATCGAGGAGCTGCCGGCACGCGTGTACTTCGACGTCGACCCGAGCGTCGACGTGGTCGTGTTCGGCCACACGCACGTGCCCGGCTACAAGGACTTCACGGGCTACGACCGCCCGAAGGTCTTCGCGAACAGCGGCACGTGGGTCGACAACAACACCGACGACCCCAACAACAACGCCACGTTCGTGCTCGTCGAGTCGACGCACGAAGGCGACACGGTGCAAACGCTTAAGTGCCTTGGTGACGGCAAGGTCGAAGACATCGTCTGGGTCGAAAACGACCACATCCGCCGCGCATAAGGCGCAAGGCATAAGGTGCAAGGTGCCGACGTATGACCGCTGACTACATATCGCTGCTCGCCATCGTCGCTGCGGCCGTCATCTGCCCGATCATCGCGCAGATCGTGCCGAAGAAGATCATTCCCGAAGCCGTGTTGCTGCTGCTTGCCGGCGCCATCTTCGGGCCCAACATGGTCGGCACGATACAAGACGACCAGACCATCCAGTTCATGGCTAAGCTCGGCCTGGCGTTCCAGTTCCTCATCGCGGGTTACGAAATCGATCCGAAGCTGCTCACGGGCAAGCGCGGCATGAAGGGCCTGGCCACGTGGGCCGTCACGTTCGTGCTCGCGCTGTGTGCGGCAGCCTTGCTGTTCGACCCGGCTGACAACTTCATGGCCTTCGCGGCCGTTGCCATCGCTATGACGTCCACGGCGCTCGGCACGCTCATCGGCATCATGAAGGAGCGCGGACTCGAGGGCACGGCGCTCGGCGACAACATCATGTCCTACGGCGTGTGGGGCCAGCTGTGCCCGGTCATCGCGATTGCGCTGCTGCTTTCGACACGCCGTGCCTACCAGACGCTGATCGTGCTGGCGGTCCTGGTCGGGATCTGCGTCCTCGTGGCGCTCGGCACCCGCCGCGTCAAGAACCGCGGCGGCAAGCTCATGCAGATCATCGAGGCAAAGGGCGACTCGTCTTCGCAGTTGTTCGTGCGCTGCGCCGTGCTGCTGCTCGTCGTGCTCGTCGCGGCTGCATCGGTGTTCAGCCTCGACGTCATTTTAGGCGCGTTCGCCGCCGGCTTCGTGCTGCGCTTCATCTTGCCGGAAGGTCATCAGCGCACCGACGACAAGCTCAACGCCATCGCCTACGGGTTCTTCATCCCCATCTTCTTCGTGGAATCGGGCATGAAGATCGACCTGCTCTCGGTCGGCGCCGCCCCAACGCGCCTCGTCATCGTGGTTCTCGCACTCGTCGTCGTGCGCGCGCTGCCCGCGTTTGTGGCGCAGTCGCTGGGGAAAGGCAAGAAGCTTTCGGTGCGCAACCGCGCAGCCGTTTCAGCGTACATCACCACGGCGCTTTCCATCATCGTAGCCGTTTCCTCGACCGCGGTCGATGCCGGCGCCCTCACGCAAGCCGGCGCTTCGCTCATGATCTCCGGCGCCGCCATATCGGTGTTCCTCATGCCGCTGCTCGCTCAGGTTCTCTCCGAACCTGAGGAATAGCACGCTGCGTGTCCGCCCGCAGGGGCGCGATTCATCCGCTTGCTTTCGAATGCGGATTCTTAAGCCCCGCGAAGAGATGCTAACGTGCCAAAGCGACCAGGCCATCGCCGTCAATACAGGACAGTGTAATCACGGCCGACATTGGGCAAGCGTCCCACAACGGCGTATTGTTGCCACCATGATGGATTCGTGGCAGGAATTGCTTGAACAGAATCAAAACGTGGCAAAAACGAATGGAAGCGAATGGAGAATGACATGTTTTGCCGGTTCCGCATCGTCATTTCTATTCTGCTTGGACGATTCTTGCCGCGAAGTCTCGAAGATGGCAAGAATGGGTCGTTCCGTTTGGTTGTCAAGTAAGAAGTAGCCGTTGTGCAACGCGTATGCGAATCTGACTGCGCTTACAGAGATACAGCGGTGGGAATGCGCGTTTCGCACGGCACGCGCAGCTGGCATTTTCCGCAGCCGTAACGGGGTTTGAATCGGATCTTCGACTCCTCCAGGTAAGCCCAGCACGTCTGGAAGTCTTTGCCGTGCTCGACCGAAAGGGCGTCAACGGGGCAGCGCGTCGTGCACGCTCCGCAACGGATGCAATATGCATACGGATCCTCGCCGTATGGCCGTTCGGTTGGATCGAGCTCGGCTGTCGTGATAATGCTGCCAAAGCGCCCCGATTTACCCGCTTCTGTGATGAGGTGCGCGGTCAGGCCGAACGTTCCGAGTCCGCATGTGAATGCGACGTGGCGTTCCGACCAGCTGCTGGTGAACATCGGACGACCGACGGCGTCTTCCGGTTCGCGCTTGTTGATGACCAGGGACGGCTCGAGCGCGGGTATGCAAACGGCATGCCCTTCTTCCTGGAACCATCCCGCCACCAGGCGATCTGTCGCATGTATGAAGTCGTGCCCTTCGATTCGGCCGTGCAGCCAAGGACCCGATGGGATGCCCAGGTTCTCCCCGTTGCTGCGTCGCACGTCTTTCGTGTGCGGGTAGAAGATGGAGATGACGCTCTTCGCCCCGGGCAGCCAATCGCCGGGGAGGCGGAAAGCATCGCCCAGGATGTGGTCGGAGTTGCGAATGGTCTCGAAGAGGGGGTCGTCGGCACGCGCCACTCCCACAAGCGGGGCGTCCCACATGCGCATGCCGACGATGTCCTCGCTCAGTGCCCATTCCGGTTGAATCGCGTTCTCGGGGCTCGCGAGCACGTACGCTCTGAGCCGGTCACGTAATTCCGTTGTGTTCATGCCGACCACTCCTGGGCGGGGTTTCGTCAGGTATTAGTTGTACTTGTAGAAGCCCTCGCCGGCGTTGATGCCGGTCTTGCCAGCGTCGATCTTCTCCTTCAGCTTCGCGGCGATCTTGCCGGGGGTCGACTCGGGGTCGGCGGCAGCCGGGTTCATGGTGACGATGTTGTAGGCGGTAACGAGCCCCACGACGTCCAGGATGCGGAACGGGCCGTTCGGCGCGCCGGTGGCCAGCGTCCAGGTCTTGTCGATGGTCTCGGGGTCGGCCACGTCGTTGGCGTAGAGCGCCTCGGCGGCGGACAGGAACGGCACGAGCATGCTGTTCAGGATGTAGCCGGGCTGCTCCTTCTTCAGGCACAGCGGCACCATGCGGATGTCCTCGGCGAACTTGACGATCTGGTCGTAGTACTGCTGGTCGGTGCCGGCGTGGCCCATGACCTCGGCGGTGTTGCCCGCCCAGATGTTGTTGGCGAAGTGCAGCGCCAGGAACTTCGCGGGACGGCCGGTGGCCTCGGCGAACTGGCTCGGCAGCAGCGTGGAGGAATTCGTCACCAGGATGGTCTTCTCGGGGATGTGCTTTTGCAGCTCGGTGTAGAACTCGACTTTCTGCGCGGGGTCTTCGGCTACAGCCTCGATGACCAGGTCGGCGTCACCGAACGCCTCGTCCCAGTCGCACGTCAGCTTGATGCCCGCGCGGGCGGGGGCAACCTTAGCGCACAGCGCGTCGAGTTCCTCGGCCGTGGCGCCCTCGTCGGACAGGCCGCGGGCGCGCGCCGCCGGATTGGCCTTGGTCGCCTGCAGCGTGGCCTCGTAAATGCCGGCGAAGCGGTCGAGCTTCGGGGCGCAGCGCTCGATCGAACCCTCGCTGCGCAGCCAGATGGCAACCTCGAAGCCGCAATAGGCGCTTTGAAGCGCGATCTGGCTTCCCAATACGCCGCCACCTGCAACGGTCACTTTCTTGATGGTCATGCTTGCCTCCTTGCTGTTCCAAATGCTTCGTCCAATCGGTGCGAAAGCAATCGGGCGCCGAGTTCGCGATGCTTCGGACACCCGTTTTGCCAACGATGACAACATACACCAATAATTGCGGAAACGGGCGAGGATGACGCAACCTTGTCGAATAAGATGATGCATTCGCTGCTCCTTGTTTGCGATTCGTGCGCCGCACTTGCCAGAAGCGGCGTTCCCACAAATCTCCCTAGTGCAAAAACACCTTGCTGACCAGGTGTTTTCATGGCAGAATAGCTGGTGCTGTTTTCAGTGGGGCAGAAAGAGGGAACGAAGTGGGGAAGATGGACGAGTGGCTGGTGGAACCGCAGCCGCGGCTGGGCGTCGTCGGCTTGCTCGTGCTGCTCGTCATGGGCTCGCTCGTTGCGCCGCTTTCCCTCGACATGTACACGCCGGCGGTTCCCGGCATGGCGGAGTACTTCTCGACGACTGACGAGATCGTGAACCTCACGCTCGTGGGCTACTACCTGTTCCTCGCCGTGGGGCTGCTCATCTTCGGGCCGCTTTCCGACAAGTACGGGCGCAAGCCGGTGCTTGTGGCGGGCATGGCGGCGTACTGCGCATCCAGCGTGGTGTGCGCGCTGTCCGCAAGCATCTGGATGCTCGTTGCCGCGCGCGTGGTGCAGGCGCTTGGCTCCGGTGCCATGAGCGCGGTGTGCACGGCGGTCGTGAAGGATGCCGTGCGCGAGGACATGCGCGAGAGGATGCTTGCCATCATCCAGGTGATGTTCGTCATCGGGCCGGTTGCGGCGCCCATCATCGGCGCGGGCATCCTGGCCGTCACCGACTGGCGCGGCACGTTCTGGACGCTCGCGCTCATATCCGCCGCAGAGCTTGTCATGGCGTTGCTCTTCCGGGAGACGTTGCCTGTCGAGAAGCGCCTCGGCGTGGGCGTGTTCGCGACGCTCGGGCACCTGGCCGTGGTGGCGCGCAATCCCGGGTTCACGGCGTTTTTGCTCATCACGAGCGCGTGGGAGCTCGGCTACATGGGATACGTTTCGGTCGGCTCGTACATCTACATCGAGTACTTCGGGTTCCCGCCCGTCGGCTACAGCCTGTTCTTCGCGGTGGCGGCGCTCACGTGCGCCATCGGCCCCGTGGCGTGGCTGCGCATCTCGCGGTTCACGACGAAGCGGAAGTTCACGACGATCGCCATCATCGCGTCGCTGGCAATCGGGGTGGGGGAGTTCGTGCTCGGCCCCGCGGGCGCGTTCGTGTTCTGCGCGCTGTTCATGGCCTTCGCGTTCTTCGAGTCGGCCGTGCGCCCCTATGCGGTGAACGTGTTGCTGTCCCAGCAGGAAAACGACACCGGGTCTGCGTCGGCGCTCATCAACTTCACGCGCACGTTCATGGGGGTCATCGGCATGTTCGCCGTGGTGGCCCCGGTGTTTTCCGACTACATTTCTGCGGTTGCCTGGCTCATGGCCGGCGGCATGGCCCTCGCGCTTGTCGGCTGGGTCGCCCTGCTTCGCTCGTCTGCGCCCCTTAAGGGCGTTAAGGATTAACGCCCCCGCGTTCTTTTTGCAGGGAGCTCACCATGATCATGGCGGCGTCTTTGTACACGTCGCGTTCGCGCCGGGTGGATTCGCGAATGCCGGTGGTGAAGACCCCCTCGACTCCTTGCAGCGCTCGGGCGTAGAGCTCCCGTCCAGCAGGGGTGAGCGAGATTTCGGACACCCGCCTGTCGGCGCCAGGGCGTGTCCGAATGACGTACCCGGCGGCTTCGAGGCCGCGTAAGGCGTGGGCGATGCTGGCGGGCGCAAGCAGCAGCGCGTGGGAGAGGGTTCCTGGCCGGCTTGTCCCGCCTTGCCGATCGATCTCGAAGAGCACGCGGAACTGGCTCAGCGATAACCCGCATTCATATGTAGAGCTTGTCAAAAAATGTTCGACGGTTAAAAAGGCATGAAGGGTCTCGAATGCCGAGAAGAAGTGCCCATCGCGTATGCGCACGTTTTCGGGCGTGGCTTGGTTCGTGACGATTGACCCTATGTCGATGGTCGCTTTCAGGTGCGGCGGCAGCGGCGAAAAGTACCGTTCGTGCGCGCTCGCTAGCACGATATCGGCGTCGCGCGAGATGTCCACTCCCGTCTTCGTGATGCCGAGGTGCCGAGGTGATGTTCCGTTGCCGCCACGCGAAACAAGGCCCTTATCAGCGAGTTTGTTGGCCGCAATGGTGATAGATGCGGGGCTGGCTTGCAGGATGCGCGCAAGCGGCGACGGGTCTATTCCGTCGACATGGTCGGCAAGGTACGCAAACATGCGGTACTCGAGCAATCCCAGCCCGCATTCATCGCGCAGTGCGAAAGACGCCTGCCCGATGTAGGCGAGCACGTACGTCATGAGGTCCGATGTCGTGAAAAGCTCCGTCACGGATCCTCGCTTTCCCCTTGCGCCACTGCGCACAACATTTTAACTGCCGAAGTAAATGTAGTCTACTTTTGTCATGTTATTCGCGCGCAGGCGTGGGATGCGTCGCGCGCGTCAGGAGCGTCCGGTTTACGGGCGCAAGGCAAGCGAGAGAGAAGGGGGAACCGCCATGAGCGAAGAGACTTTCGTGTGCACCGCCTGCCCTGGTTGGGGCGACCACGAGTACTGCGCGCTCAAGACCATCGTAAAGGACGGCAAGATTCTTCGCACCGAGCGCATCCAGTACACGGGTCCGGAAGCGAACGAGGGCTACATCTGCACAAAGGGAGTCGCTGCTGCACGTCAGCCCTACAACCCTGACCGCATCATGGGTCCGATGAAGCGCATCGGCGAACGCGGTGAGGGCAAGTGGGAGCAGATCAGCTGGGACCAGGCGCTCGACGAGATCGCCGAGAAGATGCTCGAGATCCGCGACAACTACGGCTCCGAGGCCATCGGCTTCTGGAACCTCGCCGCATCGGTGCCGCCGACCTACGGCGTGCACAACCTGATGAACGCCCGCTTCATCAACACGTGGGGCGGCGTGAACCCCGTGTACCAGTACGGCATCGACGACGGCCCGGTGTACGCGGCTTACTACATGTACGGCTCCATGCCGGGCTTGTACTTCCTCACATCGCCGTTCAACTTCGACAGTTCCAACGTCATCTTCGTCATCGGCGCCAACCCGGTGGAAAACCAGCAGCGCGTCGTGAACCATCTGGTGACGGCTCGCAAGAACGGCTGCAAGATCATCGACATCGGCCTCATCTACGACGGCACGGCGGCCTTCGCCGACCAGTTCGTGGGCGTGAAGCCCGGCAGCGACCCGGCGCTTTTGCTGGGCATGGCCCGCATCATCGTCGAGAACGGCTGGCACAATCCCGAGTACTTGCTCGAGAAGTCGACGGCGGCGTTCCTCGTCCGCAAGGACAACGGCCAGTTCTACCGTACGGCCGACGGCAACCGCGCTGTGTGGGACCTGGCCACCGGCACGGTTGGCGAGTGCGTCGACGGCGTCATCACGGTTGGCGCCGACGAGCCCGCGCTCGAGGGCTGCTACATCATCGACGGCGTCGAGGTGTGGACCGCGTTCGAGGCCATGAAGGCCGAATACGCCAAGTACACCGACGAGTGCGTGCAGGAAATCACCGGCGTTGAGCCCGAGGTGCTGCACCAGCTGGCGTACGACTACTCGCACGCCGATGGCAAGGCCTACCTCATGGGCGCGCTCGGCCTGCGCTACATGAACCAGGGCGAGAGCTACCGCGCCATGTACGTGCTGGCCACGCTCACCGGCCAGCAGGGTTATCCTGGTGCGGGCGTCACCTCGGCGCTCATGACCACCGAGTATCCCGCGCAGCTCAACGACGAGCCGATCAAGAACCCGTTCCTCGGCGACCCCGAGAAGAGCCCCGTGCGCGACGTCAAGCTCATCGACTTCTACGAGGGCGTTAAGGCCGGCAAGTACAAGGGCCTCATCAAGACGTCGGGCAACCCGCTGCACAATGCGCCGAACCGCGGCCTGTGGC
>JAFUCC010000203.1 GCA_017459925.1 Eggerthellaceae bacterium | reverse complement strand
GCGCATGTCCTGGCGCATGGTCTCGCCGGAAAGGTTGTGCAGCTTCTCGATGGCCTTTTCCAGCTCGGACATGTAGCCCTGCTCGATGGCGTGGTCGAGCGCCAGGCGCGACACGGCGCGAACCTGGCCGGCGCCTTCGGTGAAAGGTTTTCCGGTAAGGCCATCGTTCACGGGGAACCACAAGTCGCGCGCATAGGGGTTCTGGTCGAGCGCGCCTCCTACCGTGCCGCGTGGCGAGGTCTGCACCGTGAAGATGCGCGGGAAGTTCTCCTTGGTGTCGCGCAGGTCGTTCACGTCGGTGTCCATGACCACCAGTTCGACGTTCGAGAGGCCCTCGCGATCGATCATCTTCGAGATGCGCTTGACCACCTTCTGGCCCATGCCGCCCAAGCCTACGATAAGTGTTGCCGCCATGCCTAATCCTTTCTTCCTTACCTGCTGCGCAGGCGCTTTCCCCATGCTTTAGAACGTGATTCGGTACGTCGCTTCCTCGGGTTTGCTCCAGCCCTTCTTCTTGTGCGGCTTCTTTCCTTGGAAGTTGAAGCCGCCGCCAGGCGTGAATATCTGACGTTCTCCGCTGTACGACGGGTTGATGTACTTCTCGTTCGATCCCAAGAACTCGTCGCTCTTATGCTTGTCGAGCGTTGCGATGGTCGTATCCGATAGGCGGACGCCCTTTTTACCGCGCTTGGTCTTCGCAGCCACGATGCCGATGGTTTTCTCGCCCAAGGGGAATCGCTCATTGAGCCGGTACACCGATGCTGCTTGACCTTTCACCGACACCTTGAGCGTGTTCGTTTCGGGTGCCCAGGGGGGCCAGATGGTATGTTCCTTCTTCTTCTGCGCGTATACGAGCTGCAAATCCTCGTTGTCTTTCACGCCCGATATGCGCGGCTTCAGCTTGGGCAAGCGCGGCTTGCGCAGCTCCATGATGATGAACGCGATGATGAGCAGCAGGATGAGCAAGATGATGAGCTGCAAAATGTGCATGCGCAGCCAATTCAGGAGCTTCTCCAAGAAAGAAAGGCCGCTGATTCCCACCTTGTCGGTGGTCGACCCGCGCGAAAGACCGTTGCCCGTGTCGTACACGGCCGATATATCGAGGGGAACGTCGCCGGAAAGTGTTTGGGCCGAATCACCGTTGTACGCACCCAACCGCACTTCGTACGTCCCCGGCTCTTGACCTTGCGATGCCTCACTGAGTTCGATGCCTTCCGGCGTTCCGAAGAACCAGCCTAGGATCCCCTCTGGTTCGCTTGCAGTGGGTGCGACGACCGAGACCTTGGTCTCATCCCATTCCTCTTGCGAAAGCGGCTGGCCATCTTCCTTAGTCACCCGCACTACGATAGGGTCAGCTTCATCGAGCGAGTGGACATCAACCGGCTCGTTCGGCTTGCTCGCCACCGAAACGTTAAGAGGCGTGGCAGGCGGCGTTACCTCGACCCCCGTGTATTGCTGACGAACCTTCATGCCGTCAGCTGTCTCGGCAGTTGCAAGAAATACAGCAGTACCTCGCTCTAACGTGACTGCTTCGCCGGCGCCGACTTCTTGAACCTGAGCTCCATCGTCGACGCGCAACGAGAAGACCGCGTCATTAAGCAGGACAGAATCGAGTTCCTCACCCGTATCTGGATCCACGAAATCATACGAGACGTAATACGTGCCAGCGCTCAAGACATTGTCGGAATTCGGTTCGAGAGAATAGGCGAAACCCGAATCATCCGTCAGCCCGATTGCTATGCCAACGTTCACTTGGTAGTAAACCTCGATGCTCTCGGCGCCGCTTATGTCGAAATGGCCCTCTCCCTTGGGAAGGTTGGCATCATAGGTGGCCACGACGCCTTGCAGGTTCGTGTTGGGGTTGTCGCCGCCGTACTGGTTCGGCCCGTCGGTCATGCGGTCGCGGTAGCGGACCTGGGCCAACGACGGCTTCACGGTGGAGCCATCCGATAGGGTCAGGTTGCCAACCTCGATATCGCCCCCTTGCGCGAACACGATAATCTTGCTCATGGGGACCTCAAGCGCAAGGTCGCCGTCCTCGGTGTACATCGACGAATCGAGCGGCATGCGGCCGAAGATGAGGTTGGCGATGTCGGTCATTTTCTCGAGGATGTTGCTGCTCGAAGCTGATTCCACGTACACACGGCGCTGCTCATCTGCGGCGATAAGCTCGGCTTGGTCGCCAATGGCCAGATACACTACGACTATTCCCTGGTCAACCGCTTCGTTGACAGCCTGTCTTACGTCATCAAGCGCTCCCCCCACGTTGAATTCTCCGTCGGTTGTTATGACGAGATACTTCTCGTCAGCTGGTTGCGAGAGAAGCCACTGGTACGCTTCGCGCGTTGCGCGGGGATCGGTCCAGTCGGATGCCCCCAAATCGGTTGTGTGAACGGTCTTGGCGCGCTCGGCGGCATCCATCGCGCCCGTCAGGTGAAGCTTCTCGCCAGGAGCGTCCATCGCGTAGAGCGAGAGCGTATCGTTGTCGCCCATCATCGCCGCAAGGACCTCGAGGCTGTACTGGGCGTTGCACCATTTATCGGACCCGTTGGCCATGCTGCCTGAATTGTCGTAGGCGATTGCGATAGCGCGGGAAGCGCCCGTATCGACTTCGTCCGCATAGGCGACGTTTCCCGCATCGGCAAAGGCGGCCGCCATGAAACACGTCGAAAGCAAGACCACAACAAGCTCGAACGAAAGGGTCAAGAGCTTTCGCAGCTGTTCCATCCGCGTACCCGCGCTTTCATTAACGTGTGACGCCACGGACAAACGTTGTTGTGCGGTTGAAGTTGATTGGAACGCTCTGCGCTGGCCGTCTTTAATTTCAAATTGAGTCCTTTTGGACTCAATTAGTATATCAGCCGCGGGAGATTCGTCAAATAACCCGACGAACAACCTCTCGTCTGTAGCCCGTTTCCAAACAACGTGCTTTCAGTTACCACCATGTTCGATAACGGTGTCCTATCGGACTCATTCCGAAGCCCGCTTCACCATATGCTTGTCCACATGACAGCCCAAACGCGAGAAGCCCTCGGCAACCGGATTCGGGAACTGCGCAAGGCAAACGGCCTTTCGCAGCAGAAACTTGCGCTTATGGTCAACGTTGAGCGCAGCTATTTGGCGAAACTCGAGCAAGGGAAGCGAAACCCTAGCATCGATTGTTTGGAAAAGATCGCCGGTGGACTGGACGTGACGCTATCGGAACTGTTTGCGGGCCTCGAGACAAGCGGCACCGACGCGATTCGTAACCCCAAGGCTGACGCCATCTCGATAGCCTCTTCCTCCGTTCGCAACGGCTACTTCGCTCTTAAGCTCCCATCGGAATAGACTTGTGCCCATAGTCTCACCTCCTCCAGCAGCACTGGCCCACATGATAAAATCGGGATGACCGCCTCGTGAGAAGGGAGGGAACGATGTCGGACGCCGAATCCCGCAAAGTCGATTACGTGGTGATGATCATCAGCGAATACGCAAAATCGAAGGGGCTTTCCGTTAAGGGCGCCTTTTTCCAGCTGCTCGGATGCGGCGGAATCGACGCCCTCGACGAGTTCTACGACATCGAGCACACCCTGCCCGTCTCGTCGACGATCGAGGGGCTATCTGACCTCTACGCCAGGAGCGCATCATGAGGCTTTACCACGGGTCGAACGTCGAAATCGAGCGCATCGACCTTTCCCTGGCGGTGCCGTTCAAGGATTTCGGCCGCGGGTTCTACCTAACCAGCATGCCCGAGCAGGCCGGGCGCATGGCGCTGCGGGTCGCCCGCTTCCGCGGCGGCCAAGCAGTGGTTACCGAATTCGAGGCACCCGACGACTTGCTCGAGAGCCCCGAGCTGAACATTCGCGTTTTCGACGGGGTGACGATCGAGTGGGCCCTCTTCGTGATTAACAACAGGAACCGCACGTTCAGCGACATCGCGTCGCCTGAATGCAACCACGACCAGAAGTACGACATCGTCTTCGGGCCCGTCGGCAACGACGACATCACCTTCCTGCTGGAGCAGTTCTCAAACGGGTACATAACCGAGGAGAGGCTGCGGGACGGGCTGGAGTTCAAGCGGGCGTCGGACCAGTACTCGTTCCATACCGAGCGCGCGATAGCGCGCCTGGCGAAACGCGGGGCATACCATGCCTGACAAGGTGGAGTGGCTCATAGAGTCGGCGACTGCGAACGTCGTCAAGATCATCATGCAGGAAAGGGGCTCGTCCATGACCGAGGCCATGGACGAGCTTTTCTCGTCGGACCTCTACGCGGGGCTGGCAGACAGGGAAACCGGCTTATACCTCGAAAGTCCTTCCCACCTTTACGAGCTTCTTAAGCTCAATGGCTAAGCAGAAGAAGGTCCGATCGCTCAGGATGTTGGTCCTTTTTTTCGTGAGGACTTCGGAATCGAACACATCGGCGCGCTCCGCCCCTACCAGACCGCAAAATGTAGACAGGGACTAATCAGCCAAATCCTCCAGCTGGCGTTCGAGCTTTGCTCGTTTTCTTTCACGGGCCGTCGACTCAGCTTCAACAGCCTTCGGAGTAGGATCGATTACCATTGCCCCATCTGGCGCCTCCCCCATCGGCAAGGCAACTACTTCGAACCCGCAGGCTCGCATCATGAGAACGGCGTTGCTGATAGATGGAGACGATTGGTGGGCAATGCCATTAGCTATGTAGCCAGCATTCCTGCCGATACGCTCCGAAATTCCCGACATGGTCATGCCCGCTTCCTTCGCGGCAACTTTCAACGCGTCGTAATACTGCATAGCGCCCTCTCCTCTGCATATATCTAATAGCATACCTATCTTTCTTGAAGATGGTGTGGTCATAAACATATCTTTTTTGATATGTATCGTTTTCATGATATAATGACCACGTCAGCAATTGAAGGGACGTGCGAAATGATGAAGCCGCGGGCAAGACTGCCACCAGGTGCATAAATAGAAGGCTGCGAACGTTTTCGCCGCAATCGGCAAATGTGAAGCGGATACGCGGCCAAATATGATGAGCAGTCCCTCGGGCGGGCAGGCCCGAGGGACCGTAACGGGAGGACGTATCTCCCGGGGACGAGGTTAAGCCATGGTTTGCAGTGATGCAAGCAATAACGCTTTCGAGGGGCCCGACACCCTAGGCGCCAATGCCATAAGGGAGGTGGCTGGCTTCGGTGGCCGCTACTCGGTGACAGCCAACGGCGACGTGCTCGACAACAAACACGGATCCAGGAAAGTGAGCGGCTGGCAAAGCCGAAAAACGGAAGGCAGGCGCGTCTCCCTGTACGCAAACGACGGGATGAGCCGGCGCCTCGTCGCCGACCTCGTCGCCGAGGCGTTCCTGGACAACCCGTTCGGCATCGCGCACGCGCTCCACAAGGACGGCGACGTGCTGAACGACTCGCTCGGCAACCTGGCCTGGGGCGTCGAACCGCTCGTCGGCGAGGACGGTTCGGAGGAGGAGTGGGTCAACGACCCGAGCTTCGACTACATCGTCACGAACCTGGGCAGGATCATCGGGAAGGACCACGGCAAGCCCGCAGCCCTCATCGTGCACGGGAACGGCGCGAAGAGCTACAACGGCTTCGGCGTGAATCGCATGCTGGGCGACATCGTCGCGGAGGCGTTCGGCCTCCCCAACCCCCATGGGCTCGCGCACGCGCTGTTCAAAAACGGCAACAGGGGCGACTGCCGGCTGGCGAACCTCACCTACGACCCCAACGAGCTCGCCGAATCGGTGAAAGCGGGCGAGGTATGGAGGTTCCTCGTCACCTCGACGGGCGACGAGTTGTTCGTGAGCAGCCTGGGGCGGACGATAGCGACCGAAAACGCGAGGTTCTACAAGTGCTACGTGAACGAGACTCGCTACATGTTCAACAACCGCCACTGCCACAGGGCGGCCGACCTGGTCGCGGAGGCCTTCGGACTCCCCAACCCCCTCGGAGTGGCCCACGCCCTATTCCGCGACGGGAATCCTTCGAACTTCTGCTTGGAGAACCTCACGTTCGACCCTTCAGAAGTCAGGGGCCACGAGTGCGAATGGCGCCCCGTGCCCGGCTTCGAGGCGTACCTCGTCGGCGCTGACGGCAAGTTCTTCAAGATCGACGCAGAAGGGCGGCCCTTCAGCGCGGGAAGGGCGCCCTCCTCAAGGCGGGCGCGATTCACGAAGGTGCTGTACGGCCCCGGCGGCGAGGCCGTCGCAACGGTGCCCGACCTGGTCGCGCATGCGTTCGCAGACGTCGTCGGGGAGAACCGCTTCGGGGCCGCACGACCCTGGCACCTCGACGGCGACCCGCACAATTGCGAGGCGAGCAACCTGTCCTGGGTGCCCGCCTCACCCGAGGGGAGGAACGAGCAGTGGGCTCCCTTCCCCGGCCACGAGAATTCGCATATCGTGAGCAGCCTCGGGCGCGTCGCGAACCTCCAATCCGGCTTGCTCGTCGAGGAGCCGCTGCTGGCCTGCGGCAAAGCCTGGGTCCCGTTCGGGTCCGGCGCCCGACGCGAGCTCCGCGCCATCGAGGAGGCCGTGGCCGCCCGCTTCTCGGGACGCATGTCGGACAACCGGGTGATCGTCCACCTCGACTGCAACCCCCTGAACAACGAGATCGGCAACATCCGCGTCATCAAGAGGGGCGACCTGGGCAACTTCGCAGCCGACGCGGTCCGCCGGGGAATAAGCCCCGACGTCGTTGCGTCTTACTTCAAAGGCGAAGGCGGAGCCGCCGAGCGCATGTTCGACGAGGGAGGCCCCGCCCTGTACGGCCCGCTTTTGGAAGGTCGCGTGCGGACGGCCGACGCGGGGACGATAAGCGTCAGGAGCAAGATGGCGAAAGACCTGTGCCTCGCAATCAAGGGCACCACCTGTGCGATTTGCGGCGACGACGTGACCAAGATATACGGGCCTGGCGTAAGGCCCGTCGTGCACCACATCCGCCCCCTTAGCGAATCGTCCGGCATGCGCGAGGTCGACCCGGTCCGAGACCTCATACCCGTGTGCCCCAACTGTCACGCCGCACTGCACAGCAAGCCCGGCCATCGCGAATGCTACACGCCCGCCGAGTTGCGCGTCATGATTGCCGCGCAAAAGAAAGCGACGGCGGCTTAGCGATATCCCTCGACCTGATTGAAGCTCGGACAGCATACGGTACTTCAGCCGTCCCGAACCCAAACCATCGGCCGATGCCAACGATTACAAGCGAACTGCGCAGTCCCAAAATCAGCAGCGTCGAAATGCGATGCCTCATTGGTAATACATCTCTAACTTTTTCAAGCCATTTGTAGCAAGTGTCGCAAAGCGTAGAAAAACCCGAACTTTCGGGTTTTTCTCACACGTTGCACTTGTTGGGGTATAACCCCAAACCCGATTTTGTGACCGCGCATGCGGCAACGAAGTTGGCCTCATGCATCCGGTCAGCAGCTGGGCTCGGCGTCGCGTTTTCTCACGCGCTTCGCGCACAAGTGAAAACGCTTCCGCTTCGCTAGAAGCTGCCGGGGGTACCCGGACCCCAGGCCGAACGCATCCTTCGCGCGCTCGGCTTCAGCGGGCTCTGTTGCGCTGAGCCGATTGTGTGGAGCGGCTGTGGGATGGCGGTCTCGATCCGCCGCCGCTCGATCCGCCGCCGGTGTGTTCGGGTTCGAGTTTCTTACCTTGGTGTGCGTACGCATAGTTACGCTGCCAACGGCGGAACTCGGACGGATTTTCGCGCTTGAGTTTCGCGTGTTCTTCCCTGGTGAGTCGAAGGCCGCGATTGACTTTCGTTTTGAGGTCGTACTTGGTGTTGGTGACGAACGCCTGGTTTTCCTCGCGCCGGCGCTGAATGTCTTTTGGCGGTGTTGCTGCCCAGCGGTCGTTCTCAGGAAGAATGTTGGTATATTCAGCGACACGCAACAGCGCCTGGATGTTGTCGATCTGCTTGCGGAATCCGTCATAGCGCCTGTCATTGGGATCACCGAACGACACGCGCTTGGTGTACTCGTCGAGGCGTTCTTGCGCTTCTTGGATGGTGTGAATCTGAGAACCGTTGATTGCAGAAAATGCTTTCGACAAGTCACGGAGAACAACCTTGTTCTTGTCCGTGACGCCGACGACGTAGACGTTAGAAACCAGGTCGATGATGCGCTTCTCGTCACGGTCTTCCGGGAACAGGCTTTGGTAGTAAGCGAGTTTCATGCGACCGATGAGCCTGTTGTTGGTGTACTCGTGGCCAAGACGCATGCCACCGCAACGTTTCTTATTGTCTTCGTGGGCAACGTTCTTCTGCGGATAGTAGAAGATTAAATCTTGGCCACGGTTCCTCCGCCCACTCCGCTCTTCCGTATGAACACCCATCGCCTCAAGGTTTGCGCGGAGCTCTTCGAAGTTTTTGGAAAGGTTGATGGCGATGTCAATTCCCTGGCGCAGCTCTTCCTTCCAGGAAACCTGGCCCTTGCGCCTTATTTCCCTCTCGGCCTTCGTCTCGTAAATCTTCTGCGCGGACGGCCGGCTGTCGTATCGAACCTCGTATTTCGAAATGTACTCGTCACCCACTTCGACGACCCGCGCTTCGTGATGCGTGCGCTCGTGGATGATGGTGCCATCCTCGCGCTCGATTCGGTCAACTGTGAAATACGACAACCCCAATTCATGCGAGATTTCTTCGAGCCGTTGGCCAATGTAATGGGTGTCCCTGTCGGAAAAATGAAGTCGGTTTCCCGTTTTGAGATTCGTGTTGTTCACGACAATATGAGCGTGGGGAATACCAGGCCACCCGCGGGAGGCGCGTTCGGAATTGTCGTTATGGTAGAAAATCCCGACATGATACATGCCGAAAGAACCGTTTATGCCAAACAATTCGTCCGCCCAGCGTCGTGCGAGTTCGCGAAGCTTCGAGAGATTGCACTCATCTCTTGGTGAGGGGGAGAGAATGAAATGGCGAAAAGTTACCGCTGGTTTGCCGTGGTGCGGCGCGTCGTTGCCATTAACAGCGCGGACTTCGTCCATGACGGTGTCCCACATCTCCTCTTCTCGCGCACTGCTGAAATTAAGGAAGTCTTTGGCAAGACACCTATCCCCGTCGTTGCCGACGAAATACTCGCGAACTTTGCCCTTGCCTAGTTCCAAATAATCCTTCGTCGCGCGAAGGTTGGTGTGTCCGCTGATTGATTGCAACACGGTCATGCTGCATCACCGATCCCATACTTGCTGCAGAACTTGTCATACAGGTCGTTCGTTTCGTCGAGCATTTTGTTCACTCGATTCAAGTTGTACTCGATGTCGAACTAGCTTGGCATACCCGGCGCGTCGAAGAAGGCGTTCATGAAATGGACGGCGCTGTTGAATGACTTACCGCATCCGGTTAGGTCGTGGAGAACCGATTCCGGGTCGAGGACCCGAACGAAGAAACTGGGCATCACCTCAACGCCTTGCACGTGCATTTGACGTTTCTGGACGAAATACCCTTTGCACGTCTCTTCGAAAACCCGGAGCGCGAGTTTGAGGTACAACCCTTCGTAAACCTCGAACACATCAGCTTTGAGTTGAAGGAGCTCACGAATTCCCGGCTCGCAAGCAAAACCGCATTGCCGTGTTGAAAGCTCTTTCGTATTTGCATCGGTGAACGCGATACTGATGGACTCGCGTAGCACGTCTGCGCAATCGCTGATGCGCTCGATGACGTTGTACAGATGCTCCTGCAAAGAGTCTTTCAACTGAAGCGCTTGCTCGGAACGGTACGAGTAGTTGCCTCTGAAGTAGCGCTCACACCGACGCAACGCTTGCTTTATGTTCGTGTTCTGACGGATGAACTCGACGCTGAACTTATGTTGGTCGGCAACATGCATGAACGGGATTGAGAGCATCGAGTAGAAGCCTTCAATCTCCGGCGTCACCGATTCATAGTATGGGTAGGGACCGAGAAGCACTAACAGCCGATATAAATTGGAACGGGAAAGTCCCGAAACGGAACAAAGGAATGAGGCGTAATCGTATTCCGATTGCGTCAAGCGGAAATGATAT
>JAFUCC010000202.1 GCA_017459925.1 Eggerthellaceae bacterium | reverse complement strand
GGGCAGGATCTGGAAGTCGTAGCCCTTCTTCACGGCGCTCATCTGCTCGTCGATGATCTCCTTGTCCATCCACGCCAGGCGCTTCTTCACGAACGCGACCGCCTTGGCCTTGTCCATGGCCTGCACGTGCAGCGTCACGTTGAGCGGTATGGGCAGGTCGATGATCTCGGCGAGGCAGCGGTCGCTAAGCTCGCTTCCGAAACGGTGCAGCGAGAGCACCTGGCACCACGTCTCCTCGCTCTTGAAGCAGGTCGCGGCGCCCTCAGGCTTGAAGTCGAGCGACATCGGGGCGATTAGGTCCTTGGTGGTCGTGCCGTGCGGGCCCACCGCCTCCCAAGAGAACGCGAGGCGCTTGCCGGGCCTGAGCTGGCTGTGTATGGAGCGCAGCCGCTCCTCGCCCGTGAGCACGCGCGCGCCGCTGCGGATCTTGGTGAGCGTCTGCATGGCGTCGGTGCGCATGCGCGCGAGCTTCGGCACCGCGGCGTCCACGCTCGCGGCCCCCACCGAGAAGGTGAGGTAGCGCTCGCGCACGAGGTTGGAGACCCCCTCGCGCATCTTGTCGTTCAATATCCGGTTGTACTCGGCTGCGTAAGCCGCCGTGTCGGCGTCGTCCGTGCGGAAGAAGGCCTTGCGTCCGATCTCGGATGCAGGGATGGGCGTGTTCACCACGTTCATCTGCACGCACGTCTCGGCGCCGAAGTAGTCGAAGAGCTGGCACCAGCCTGAGAAGATCGCCTGCTGGTTCTCCTCGCGCGCGGACTGGTAGCTTATGTCGTCGAACGCGATCGTCTGGCTGAAGAGCCCCTCCTCGACCTGGCAGATGCCGTCGCGGTACATGAGGTCGTAGCCGATGGCGCCGTACACGTCCTTGGCGGCGCGCCTCTTCTTGCGCTGGGCTGCCGTCTGGTCGGTGAGCTGCTTCTCCTGCTCCCGCATGCGCGCGTCGAGCGATTTCGCACGGCGGGTCTTGCGCTTCGCGGGCTTCTTCCTGGCGGACTCTTCCGCTATGTAGCGCCTCGCCTGGTTATCGGTGTTCTTTCGAGGGGACATTCCTCTCAGCCCCCTTCCTTCTCGCGCGGCGGCGCGCCTTCCTGTCGAGCTTGGGCCTCTCCACCGACACAAGGCCTGAGACGCCGTTGCCGGCCGTGTAAAGGAGCTTCCCGTCCGTGAACGAGTGCTCCACGTAGAGGGGGATGAACTTCTCCGCGACGAGCCCCTTGGGCCGCCAGAAGCCGGCCATCCAGAACGGCATCGAGCACGCCATGACGGGCAGCGTCGCGTCTGCCACCTCGATGCCGAGGCAGAAGTAGCTGACCGCGGCCGCGCCGACCGACGCGGCGAGCCCGCCTGCGGTGCAGGCGAGCGTTCGCACCGACATCTTGCCGACGACCTTCTCGGTGTACTCGCCGATGTCCTTGTGGACGGAAACGCTGAGCATGCGCACCGCCCCCTTACGCCGGCAGCCAGCTCGTGTCGAGCTGCCCGAAGTAGACCGACGCCGCGATGATGATCGCGCCGCCGGCGATGGTGGATATTGCGCTGGCTATCTGGGCGCCGCCCTGCTGCTCGCGGATGGCGAGGCCGAGCGAGACCGCTCCCCAGACGACGAGGAAGCCGCCCAGGAACGTGACGCAGCCCGACACCAGGCTGATGATGTTGTTGAGCATCTCGTGTTCCTTCGTATCTTGTCGGCGCGGCAGTTGGCGTTTGGAAGCGCCGCGCCTTGGCTTACAATTCGGTTTGGAGCCTCGTGCTCCTTCGTATCGAGTGGCGGTCCCCTCGGTGGAGTTGGAAGCCCGCCGGGGGCTGGGCGGTATCGCCCGGCCGCCACCGCCTTCCCCGCAGTCGGCGTCATGCGGCATCCCCCTCGGGGCGCTTGTATTCCGAGAAGTCGAAGGGCTCGGGGAACTTGGCCCCCTCGTGCCCGGGATATGCCTCGTCGTAGAGCGGGTGCATGGTCACGTCGAACTTCTTGTCCCTGAGCGGGTCCGTCCCCGTGATGAGCACTATCGCCTCGTCGCGCGGGAGCTTGGCAACCTCGGCCGCCTGGATGAGGTCGCGCTCGAGCGTGTTCCAGTTGCGCGTGGACGACGCCGACGCGCCCCGGCTCTCGTTCCAGGTGACCGTGCCGACCGTCTGCTTGCCGACGGTCTCGGCGATCTCCTTCACGGTCTCGGTCGACTTTCCGCCGAGGAACAGCGTCGTGTCGCAGCAGTCGACTATGACGGCCGCGTCGTCGCCGTACTTCGATTTCAGCTGGGAGAGTGACTGCAGGCCGATGGACATCGAGATGTTACGGCTGCGGATGACGGCCACCGCCTTCTCGACGTCGGGGAGCTTGCCGATGTTGGCGAACTCGTCGAACATGAGCTGCACGGGCACGGGGAGGCTTCCGCCGTACTCCACGAGCGCCCGCTTGCAGAGCGCGTTCATCGTCTGCCACATCATGATGGCGAACAGGAACGAGTAGAGGCCTGACGTGTCCGACATGATGGCGAAGACGGCGCGCTTGGAGCCCGCGTCGCCCAGCTTGTCGAGCTCCATCTCGTCGCGGCTCACGAGCTCGCGGACCTGCGGGATCGCGAAGGGCTCCATGCGGGTGTTGCACGACACGAGGATGGACTTCAGCGTCTTGCCCGCGGCGTCCTTGAACATCTTGTAGTGCAAAAGGCAGAAGTCATCCTCGATGGCAACGGGCTCGGCGAACTTCACCCATCGGTGCGACCCGCCCGAAGGCGAGTACGAGCCGCGGCGCGTTGGATCGTAGCCTGCGTCTTCGGTGCCCGGCGCCTTCACGTAGCGCTTGCCGGTCTCCACCTCCTCGAAGAGCAGGTCGAGCGGGCTCTTGTAGTCCTCGTCGCTCTCCTTGGCCTTGGCGAGCGATAAGAGCGTCACCAAACCCGACAGCGATCGGTCCCTCTTCGGACAGTGCTTCACCAGATAGCCGATGAGGGCGACGTAGAGCAGCCGCTCGGCGTTCTCCCAGAAGGGGTCCCCGCCGTGGTCGTCGTCGCCCTTGGTGTTCTCTATGAGGCACGTGACGAACTCCAGGATGTCGGCTTCGTCGCGCACGTAGGCTATGGGGTTGTAGTGCAGCGACTTCGAGAAGTCGACCGTGTTGAACGAGAGCACCTCGTAGCCGTGCGACGCGAGCATGTGCCCGAGCCTGGGCAGCGACTCTCCCTTGGGGTCGGTGACGAGGTAGTTCGCGTTCATCTGCATGACGTTCGGCTCGAAGTAGCCGCGCGTCTTGCCCGAGCCCGACCCGCCGACCACGAGCACGTTGCGGTTCCGCTCGTACCTGCGGTCGTGGTCGGGGCGGCTCATGGCCAGCCCGTAGCTCTTCGTGAAGATGATGTTGTTGGAGAAGTCGCGCCCGTCCATGAACTTGCGGCCCTCGCGCAGGCTGCCCCATCTGGCGGACCCGTGCTCCTCTCCGACGCGTTCGGGCTTCCCGTGCGATATCGCGTAGGCCCAGGCCATCCAAACGGCGCAGGCGCCGAGCAGCCCCGTCGCGAGCGCGGCGGGAGCGGGCGATATGGGCCCATGGGATGCGACGAATGAGGGTAGCGCTGAAACAGTCGCGGTCAGGTTCTCTATGGGCTGTCCCTCCATGGACAAAAGGCACGCCGCGTAGGAATCAGCGGCGATGAAGACGATGACGGAAGCGACGATGGCGGCAGCGATGCCGCCCGCGTTGCCCGTCACTTCGACCTCAGCTCTTGGAACTTGGGTTCGCGGGCGTAGGCTTTGGCGCCCGACCTCTCGGCCTCGAGCGCCTCCGACGCCTCGCGCGCCTGCTTCGCACGCACCTCGAGGGGGCGCTCGTCGCGGTTATCGCGGACATGGCCCTTCACCTTCTCGGCGGCTTTCTCGGCTGCCGTTCCGGCCTCGTTCGAGAGCTCATCGAAGCCATCCCAGACCTCCTGGGCGTCGACGACGCGGAAGAGCAGGTACTCCTTGCCTTCGGCCTTGTCCTCGAACCAGACGGGCTCCACGCCGTGGGCGCGCAGCTTGGCTTCGATGACCTGCTTTATCTCGTCGTAGTCCTCGATCGCGCGGAACTCTGCCATGTCGAGCTTTGCCCATTCGACGCGCATCTCCCCGCCGTCGTCGATGACCTCGTGCGCCTTGCTCTTCGACTTGGCGTGGTCGCACGCGTCCTGGATCTTGCGGGCGCGGTCGCGCATGGCCGATTCGCCCTTGAGCTCGCAGAACCTCGTGAAGTTGTCCAGCATCTTCTCGCCGGACTCGTCTCCGTAATCGCTAGCCACTTTGAAGCCCCCTGCCTCCGTTATTACGCTGGCGGGACCCGGCCGGGCAACGCGTCATGCCGCCGGGCCCCATTTCGTCAGCAGGTTTCCCAAGGCTATCGTTACCCGATCAAGTATTCGCAATCGGGCGCCTTGCGGGCTCCCAGCTTCTTCGAGGCGGTTTTGTCGAACGAGGTGAGGGTGTTGGACGTTCCGTATTCCTCGAACGCCGACATCGGCATCTCAAGGACAATACAGACCCTCACGAACTCGTCCACTCTCATCTGCCTCTTGCCGCAGAGCGCGAACATGAGCCTCCGGTTATCCACTTTCGCCCTTCGGGCTAGCTCTGCCTTCGGAATGCCTCGCTCGCTCCGAGTTGCCTCCAGGGTTTCGACTATTTGCTGGTAGTGTTCCATTTGAGCTACTCTCCTTACCAGACAGCATCGGGTCGACCCGATGAGCCGGCGTCTGGAGCTAGGTCCGCTGCTGACCCAGACAAATTAGCAGGTCAAATGGCTCTTGTGGGGGCTTGGTCCCAAGATGACCACCTTCTAGTTCCAAGATGACCACCCCTTGGTTCCGTTTTGGAACCACGCAATCATCTTGTTCACACAATTTGAACTGTGCTACGGCAGGTTTCGATGCCAATCGAGTGGTGCTCAGGGAAACCGGGATGCGCCTTTGACCGTCTTGCGTATGGGCCAGATGCCCATGCATCCGTTGGCGCCGGTCGGCAGGCGGTTCTGCGCGGCAATGCGGTTATGCGGCCAGATGGCTGCCTCGTCTTGATGCTGGTGAGCGTCCGCCGCGCTAGGCGATCGATGGCAGACCGCCATCTCCGCCATGCGCCTTTTTCGTTTGGCAGTTGTTCTCTAGGTTGCCGCCGCTAAACTAGCGAGGCCTCTCGTGACTGCGTTGCCCCGCCGGGTTGGAGGGGCGCATCGATTGGCGCCTTGAGCTGGCAGTTGACGAGAGTGCGTTTGGATGTTCCGTTCATCTATGCCACCCTTCTCCCTTCCCGCTCTACTTGTTGGCGGGACAGCGTTATTCTCTCCAAGGTGGCAGCCTCAGCGTGTCCAACTTTCGGTACAAACGGATTGGATTAGGAGATACGTAGCTCTAAGTCCTTTACATGGGACATGGCTGGGCTTAGCCGTTTCGTAGGATAACCATGTAACGGGAGTCCTCCCTCCTGACTCTCCTTTCTTTCTGACACCAGGCTCCCGTTACAACGGGCAATTGCAATCCTGCGCATTATCTAGCAGCTAATGCGCAGGACATTGGCTTAGCAATAATTGCTTCAGGGTCAGTACGCCTTAAGCCGATAAGGCGTCGCAGGCAAGAGGCAATTAGTCATTCATTGAGTTGTGAACCATTACAATTAGCGTGTGACTATTCGTCTGCACGAGAAACAGGGGCCGGGAAATGAAATGCGTAAACCGCCTTACCGCCGTCATCACCGTGCTGGTGCTCGCTTTTGCATTGCCATTCGCCGCCTTTGCTGACGAACAAGTAGGAAACGGCTCATCTGACAACAAGTACTACTATGGGGAAAAGGTAAACACAGGACTTGACAATGGGTACTCTGAGGCGAACCCCATAAAAGACAACGACCCGCATTTTGGATGGGATCTCGGCCGATTCGTAATCACTGGCTTTTCAAGCAAAGCCGGCGACAACGGCATGCCAATCTTCCTGAAGAACAAGGGCGACCAAGTCCAGCTGACCTTCGTGCTTGATCAAGACATCAGCGCCTTGAACGGCGACGATTCAAAAAAGATATCCGACGATAAAGACGGCAAGGATCAGCAATTTGAGATTCCAAGGAGCGAAGACGGATTTGGGCATGGGACGCTTATCGTTCGTCACACCGATTTCCAGAATTCCTCGACTGATCCTCAGATATATCGCGATTATCTGCCCGCACTTGTTGTGGGAGCTGAAACAACAGTCGACCTATGCGAAGAGGGCGATTACGAAGTCGCACTCGATTATGAAGTCGAGTCTCCGGGCATGCTTCCTTTCAGGCCTGCCTACAACAACTACCGCATAGCATTCCAGTTCAAGGTGCGAAATAGCAACACCATGATGTTTCTTTTTGATACCAAGACCAATGACGAGCTCTTCAATGGATCAGTAACCCCGAACGGATTCCGTATCGACCTTGCTGGTTCTCATTACCTTGATGTCAGCGTGAAGAAAGACGTGATGAACGAGACCCGTGATGGCCTAGTTGAGGACACGAGGTTCAATCGCACTGCAAACGATGGCGATAGGTTCGAAGAAGAGGGCATTTACACCATCAAAGTCAAGAATCCGAGCACAAGCGAAGAGCCCACTGAGAAACGCATATACGTAGGCACTGATGACGTAATGAAGGCGGCAGTCGCAAACAATATCGATGTGGCAGACGCACAGAAGCGTATCCAAGGTGGTGAAGCCGTTGATGATAACGGAAAGTTCGTGCAAGCCTCCCTGAAACAAGAGGGTAATGGCTCTAGCTCGAGCAGCGTTTCTAGTAGCTCTGCTGCCGCCAACGAAAATGGCGGCAAAACGGAAAACGGAGGAAACGGACTTCCTATTGCGCCGATAGCAGTCGGCATCATCGTAGTGGCTGCGATTGCCATGCTCCTCTTTTCCAGATCTCGCAAGCGGATGCCAATCGAGTCGGCAAGTTCGCCCATAGCCGAAGAATTCAAAGCTCAAGACGATCAACAAGTCGACGAGGCTAAGGGCGGTGATCGTCAGTGAAGAAGACGGTTTCGATAATTCTGGCGTTTGTGCTTGCATGCATGGGCCTTCCAGCTTGCAGCAGCAAAGCTCAAATTAGCTCATCGGATTCCCAGAAAGTTGTTCCTGTCGCTGACATTCAGCCGGAAAAGATTGATATAGCGGCTGAATCCGCAAGCATGAACTTTGCTGATTTATCGGATCCTAAGCTTCAGCGCTTCATCGAAGATACGGTGTACGCAGAGCTCATTGATCAAATCGATACCGATAAATACTTCATCGAGAATGTTGAAGCCACGTACGTTTCCAAAGAGTATCTGGACGAGCTCGCATACAACTCTCAGACGAACATATATTTCGGTTTTTCGCTCGCCGATCTTGAGGAGGCATTCGAGGGGCAGAAGTATATTTTTACGCTCGGCGAGGACGGCCATACAGCGGTAAAGGTGTTCGAAGAATACGACGACACCTACGACCAAGTTATCCGAAATGTCGCAATTGGCGCCGGCGTGATACTGGTATGCGTCACCATCTCAGCCGTGACCGCTGGCGCAGGCGTGCCAGCTGCGAGCATGATCTTCGCTGTCTCCGCAAAATCTGGCGCCGTCGCGGCGCTTTCAGGAGGCGCTATAAGCGGAGGGTTTTCGGCGCTTGTCACAGGATTGGAGACCGGCGATCCCGAGGCGGCATTGAAGGCAGCTGCATTGTCAGGTAGTGAAGGCTTCATGTGGGGTGCAATTGGCGGCGCACTCTTTGGTGGAGCCGGGGAAGCGCGTGCATACTCTAATGCGCTTAAAGCTTTCAAGGGCGCAGAGCTGAACGGCATAACCGCCAAAGAAGCCGCAATTATGCAAAGGGAGTCAAAGTATCCACTTGACCTCATCAAGCAGTTCAAGAGCGTCGACGAATACAACGTGTATCGACAAGCAGGCCTGAAAACGAAAATGGTCAGCGGAAGAACAGCGCTCGTGAGAGACATCGACCTCAAGTACAAGAGCCTGCTTCCCGACGGAAAGACTGAAGTGACGAACCTTGAGCGCATGGCTCGAGGCTATGCGCCGATTGATCCGGCTACAGGTAAGGCGTATCAGCTTCATCACATTGGGCAAAAAGCCGACGGAACGCTGGCGGTGCTAACCGAAGCGGAGCATCAAGGCAATTCAGCGATCCTAAACACAATTGGTCAAGAAAGCGAAATCGACAGAGCGGCTTTTGACAAGATCAGGGAAGAGTTCTGGAAGAGCTACGCTGCTTATTTCATGTAGGAGATTCTGATGGCTTCGTTTGCTGAAATCATTGCAAAAGGCCCGTGTTTCTATAGGGGCGACGGCGCTACGAGTCTGGAGATTTCGAACGCCGAGAAACAGCTTGGCGTTATCTTTTCAAATGAGTACCGTGACTATCTCAGGAACTATAGCGTTGTTGGCATCAACGGCCACGAGATTACCGGCATAACAGAAAACGAAGAATCAAACGTGATAAGAGCGACCATAGCGGGAAGGGAATCGGCCGATAAAATTGATTCCAGCTGGTACGTTGTCGAGAAGGCCAACATCGACGGAATCCTTGTATGGCAAGATGAAACTGGTAGAGTGATGCAGACGGCAATCGGTGAAGACCCAATTCTTCTGGCAGCGAGCCTTGCAGAATACATTGTTGAATACTGAGCCTATTCATGCTGGCTATTTCATGCCAGCTCCTACGGTTGCAAAGTTGAGTTCGCGCATCATCGCCGCTGATTATCGGCTGCAGCATCAAGACACACCATAGCCCAAACATCTCGCGTAATGCAGTACTGGGCAACATGCCCACCGCAAGACCTGTCATAGCGCCAGCGCCCTTCGTCATCCTTGAACCGCACCGGTTCGATTACGCCTCTCTCTTTCAGATCGGCCATCCCGCGCTCGACCTGCCGCAGCCCGAGCCCTGTGAATTCGGATATGCTGATCGCGGAAGCCCTGCCGAGCTTGCCGTCGTCATAGACTTTGCGGCACAGGGCGATCATCACGATGAGGCCGTTTCGCCCGACTTGCCGAGCGGCGAGCTCCGAAACCAGTCCCTGCTGAACCATGGAAAACGTCAGCGGGGGGTATCGCGCGAAGCGGCCTGGCTCGCCTAGTCTTCCGTCTTTTCGCGCTGGCATTCGAGTGCCTGTACCCGGTAACGCTCTTCGATGTATTCCTCGCAGACAGTCGTGCTCGTCCGCCAAGCCCGCCTGATCTTGAAGGCCTTCAGCTCGCCGCTCTTCGCGAGCCTCACGGCAGTCTGGTAGGAGACGCTTAGGATGTCCGCCGCCTCGGCGAGCGAGATCAGCCTCGGCTGTTCCTCGGCAACTGCCTGCTTTTCCTCTGCGCTCATTGCCTATCCTCTCTGTCCTGTTCGATGATGCGGGTGAGACTACACCAAATTCCTTGCCCTGTGCGGGTTTCGTGCCAAGATGACCACCCCTTGGTTCCGATATGAGCACCACATGCTTCCATTCCGGCACCTCGTTCGGCTGGCCTGCAATCGAAGCTGCGGGCGCGACCGCCGCGCCCTCATACCGTGGGCGTCATGGGTTTGGTTTTCTTTTCTATTGGTTTAAGTACTTTTAAATTGGCACCGCCACAGCGGTACCTGGGACAAGGCTGCACCCGCCGCAGCGGGGCCATTGCCCCCGACGTCGCGGTACCTGTGGTACCGCCCGTGCGGGACCACAGGTTTTCCACTACCGCCACGGCGGTAGCAGCGCCTGTTTTCATCGCGGAACCGTCTCGGAAAAGCGCTAAAATGTAGAGCAAATGTAGAGCAGGCGCGGTGCTCTACATTTGCTCTACAAAAAAAGGCCAGGAACGGCGTCCTGACCTGGTGTTATTGGTGGAGCATAGGGGGATCGAACCCCTGACCTCATGGCTGCCAGACGGCCTGAGCCCGTTTAAGAGGCGGTCATTGTGGTCACTATGTGAAGGGAACCGCTTTCTGACCTGTGTTTTTTTCGGTCTACACGGTCTGTGGTTGCCTACAGCGAAACCTGCGTTCAGGCGCTCTCCGAACCCGATTGTTGTCAAATTGTTGTCAGCTTTGTTGTCCAAAATGTTGTCAGCGCATCTCCTCGAGGAATTGTGGAAAACGAGAGATGGGAGACAGCATGGA
>JAFUCC010000201.1 GCA_017459925.1 Eggerthellaceae bacterium | reverse complement strand
CCAGGTCGCGGTACTCCTTGGCCGTCTCGGCGCCGTATTTCTCGTCGCCGATCTTGGTGTAGACGAACTCGTAGTAGCGCGGGTCCTCGCGGCCGCTGCTGAACGGCCCGACGTAGGGCACGTACAGGCCCATGTCCTCGGGGTAGTAGTAGGCGTACGAAGCGCACACCTCGCCGCCGCGGCTCGTGCCGGTGGCGGTCCACGGGCCGTCGAGCACCTTGGAGAGCTCGGTGTAGATACGGTGGTAGTCGGCGGCGGCGTTCTCGGACGTCAGGTACTGCCAGCCGTCCGTGCCGTCGTTCGAGAGGCTCTCGGGCCTGGATTCCCCGAAGAAGCGGTGCTCGACATGGATGTAGTTTCCGGCGAACATGAGGCAGAGCTCGTGCGCGTCGTCCATGGCGAGCTGCTGGTCGAATAGCAGGTAGCCGTCGGTCTCCATGACGTTCGTCTGGGCGTCGGGGACGATGCCGACCTCGACGCGCTGCGGGAACGTGCCGGCCGAGGGATCCTTGTGGTCGAGCGGCTGCTCGAAGGTGACGAGGTACTTCTCGGCGTACATCTGCGAGCCGCTGACGTCGATCGCCTCGACGTTCGTCACGCCATCGAGCGCCGCGAGAGCCTGGGCCGTCGACGACGTGCTGGCGCTTGCGCTGGAAGACGACGCGCTGGCGCTTTCACCGCTCGCAGACGAGCTGGCAGAGCCGCCGGCGTTCCCGCCGCATGCGGCAAGGACCAGGGCCAAGGCGGCGGCCATGGCCATCACTGCCAAAGTCTTAAATAGCTTCATTCGTTCTCCCTTCTTATTGAAGCGCGTTTACGCACTATCCCCACCATCCTATGAAAACGCCCCGTCCGTTTGGGCGTTTTGGCACGAGTGGTATTCCCCATGAGCACGAATGGTGATAAAAAGCGTTACGGTGACTCTCGTTAGAGCAGAATCAGCGCAGCCGCAGCACCGCCCGACACTGCTCCAAGCGCGTTCAGCCCAAAGGGAATGAGGTCGATGATCAGATGCGCGGCATACGTCACGAGCATGTTCTTCGTCTTGAGGTACGCGAACAGGCAAATGACACTCCCCAGTCCCTGGATAAGCAGGATCTGTGCAAGGGAGTCGTAGGCGGCAAAGTGCGCGAGCCCGAAGATCAGCAAGGTCACAAACGTAGCGATCACGACAGCGCTCTTGCGGTTGCCCGACCTCCGGAACAGCAGTAAGAGGATCCCAAGCAGCATGTTCGTCTTGAACAGCTCCTCGCCGAACAGCTGCACGAAGACCAGGGCGAAGAACCCGAAGTCCATCGTCTCGCCGTATGCGGCGTTTGCCTGTGTCGGAAGGCCGAGCACATAATGCAGGAGGCCACCTATAGCGAGCGAATAGCCCATGTCGAGCACTACCACGATGATTATCAACGGGATATCCCCCAGGCGCGGCTTCTTTATGACCGTACCGAGATTGCCGTGCGCCACGAACAGGAGCGTCACCAGCGGAATTAGGAACACAACGATGACCTTGAAGATCGACCTGTCCGCCGGAAGGAAGGTCGAGACATTCAGGGCCACCGCCACGAACAGCGACGCTCCAAGAAGCAGCCAGCCATGCCAGGCGGGCACGGAGTCGTCGTCGTAGAAGGGGAAGTCAATCCCCGGGCGCTCCCATTTGAACCATCCCCTCCGGTACGACCTTCTTCGCCTTTTCCACGTGATCGCTCCTCTATCATTAGCTCAATCGCACGCATCTACTGTAAACATGCATTGTGTGCGGGCGTTATACCACTTGGATATCATTTGCCAGCGGGTTCCTATGTGCGTGACGGCACGTTCCGCAGCCTCGTTCCCGACGAACTAAGACTCATCCCCTTTGTCACGACGGCGGCCGACATACATCCTGCCACCCGCCACGAGCAGAACCAAGCCGCTTAGGCTCAATGCGGCAAGCGCCGGCAACGCCGCCATGGGATCTCCGGTGCCGGGCGTTCTCGTCGTTGCGGCACCGCTCGGCTTGGCGTTGCCACCGTTATCCTTCTGCGCGGAGCCCGTTGCGGGGATGCTCTCGGTCTTGGTCGCCCCGCACTCCTTGCAGGTGTGGGTGCGCACGCCGTCCTTCGTGGCCGTGGGCTCCGTAGTCACCTCGCCCTCGTCCCAATCGTGATTCGCCTTCTCCACATGCGACGAGTCGCGCTCGCACACACGCTGGTGCTGATCGTCGTCGAGCTCCGTCCAAGCCCCCCACTTGTGGCCGAGCGGGGCGATAACGGTGTCTGCCAGCTCGATCTCCTCCTTGCCGTCTTTGTCCTTGTAGCATTGCCTCTGGCCCTCGGACGTGTCGTAGTACCAGTACTCGATGTTGCCCGGCTCGGTGCAGGTGGCAGCTTTGGCCTCTTGGTGCGTGAGCGTTATTTCCGCAGAGACGGCGTACAGCTTGATGGAGAAGTTGTCGATGGGGAACTGCTCGATATAGGTATCCCCGGGAAACGGAAATCCTGGCGCAAACTCCTCTGTGCTTTTTGGCAACGCGGCAATATGCTTGCTCCAGTCGACCCACTGCCCGTTCGAGTACAGGAAGCTCTCTCCCTCGTTCACGACCGCCTCGCCGTACACGGTCTGCGGCACCCTCATCCCGTTCAAAAACTCCACGGACTGTTTCGAAAATGCTTGGTTCGCGGAAGCGCTATAGAGGCGCGTGCCGTCGCTGCCCAAGGTGGACGCGGTCGAGACGACGGCAATCTTTTTCCCGGCCTTCACATCGATGGCCCAATCGAGATCAAGACGGTGGAAGCCAGCATACTCGAAGTTGCGCGAGATGCGGTAAAGCATCGTGCCGTCGGCGGGGTTCGCCGCACCGTCCTTTAGCTCGTAGATGGCAAAGGTCACGCGTTGGTTCTCTTCCGACGTGCGCGTGGAGACGGCCTTGATCGAGAGGTCCTGCGGTGCCTCGAAGACGTTCGCCGAGCTCGTGACGTCGGCTGTTGCCGGCGTGGTGTAGAAGCCGCTCTGCGCAGCCATGTAGTCGTGCTGCAAGACCTCGAAGTCGTTGGCTTCGTCCAGCAAATCGGGCGAGAAGGTCATGGTCTCAGGCTGCGAGATGGTCTTGTCGTAGTAGGAGAGGTAGAAGTACCCGGTGGCTTTGCCGCTTTCATCCCGCACGCCATAGATGCCGTTGTTGATCACGTTGCCGAGGTCGTCCGTTGTCTTGTCGGTCTCGGAGCCCCAGCTGTTCTTCACGATCCAAGCGCCGTCACCGTCAGGCGTGGTGAGCGCGGAGTCAACGCCGGCCACCTCATGCGTGAAATTATCTTTAGAATAGTTGTCGTCGTAACCGACGATGCACACGGCATGGGTGGCGTAACCTCTCTCGAAGGTGTACTGGGCCCAATTATCGCGGTTGATGTAGCGCGAGTCACCCGACTCGCCGGGTCGCGCCTTGTCTGCCTTATACGATATGGTGACGCCGTGGCCGTTCACCAGCTCCTGCTTCATGGCGGCGATGCTCTGAGGGTTGGGAGCCACATCGGTCCCAGTCGCGTTCATAGTCTGGTACTCGGGCAGCACGTTGCCGTCCCTCAGCGTCATGAAGGGGGTAAGCGTGCGGTTTGAGTTGCCGCTGCCATCGGTTGCGGGGATCGTCCAGTCGTCAAGATAGAAATAGGTGGGATTGTCTTCACAGTACTGTTTTGCTTGAGCCATATAAGATTCGAGCACCTGGTCGTAGGTCTTGCCTTGCGCCTTCGCTTCCTTCTCCAGCTCCTCCTTAGCCTCGTTCACGGTCATGCCCTTTGAAGATGCAACCATGAGAAGCGTGGTGCCCTCCGGATCGCTTTCAAACGCCTGGGTGCTGAGGCGCGACTTCCCTTGCGCATCCACCCCGCGGTACGGGAACATTGCCTCCGCCTGCGGACCGACGCCCTGCGAAAACAGGGTGGTGATGTACACGGGCAAGCCGCCGGCGTCGAACGCCGCATTGCGGTCGGTGCTCATCGTATACATGCCCTCGCCCGCTTGTACGGAATCGTCGACTTCGGTAACGGGATGCAGCGCAAAGTATGCGAGATGGCGCTCGGAGAGATCGACGTCGTTGGTCTGCTTGTCGTATTCGAAGCCCGTTGCCGAGAGCATCGAGGTCTCGGCCGCGGCGATGCCGGCGAACGCCCAGCACGCCTGCCACGGGGACTGGCTCTTCACGGGCGTCACCAAGCCGTCGCTGCGCAGGTCATACTTGCTTGGCAGAGCCGATTGCGCCTCCAGCTTGCCCGATTGCGCATCCACGCCATCGTCGACCGCCCACTCGGGAATGCCGTCCATGGCCATCGCGCCAACAGCGAGCTCGTCTTGCGCGGCGAGGGCGCTCGCGACCCCCGGAGCTGCCGCGAGCGATAACGCCAACGCGATCGAGGTAACGACCGCAACCGGCCGTTTTAACTCCCATCGCTTGCCCATAAGTTCCTCCTATCACGCTCTACCGAAATTGCCTTATGCAAGAGACTTTCCGCCCTCGCCTCGGCGCAGATTCGACGTCGGCTACTCCCCCTACTTATGTTAAACGATAAGACGTAAGAGGAGACGATGTTTCGTTTCGTGACATACTTTTCTCGAGGCTTCATGGTGAAGTGCGTCAGAATACGGATCGGGCTTCGGGTGCTTTGAATCCGCGCGGTAACACGAACTGGAGAGGGTTATGGCAAATCACTTCGGAAACACGCTGAGCCGCCTGAGGGCAGAGCGCGGCCTTTCCCAGCAGGAGCTGGCGGACCAGCTGCATGTCACCCGATCCGCCGTCGCGAACTGGGAGTCAGGGCATCGCATGCCCGGCGCGGGCATGGTCTTTCAAATCGCCCAGCTGCTGGATACGGATGTCGCTATGCTGCTCGCAATCGCCGACGAACCCCCCGGAACCCCGAACGTCGTTCTAGTGGACGACAGTCCCATCGCCCTCGAGGGAATGCTTCCCGTGCTGCGTGACGAGCTCCCGGGCGCGAACGTCGTCGGCTTGTCGAGGCCGGCGGAGGCGATGGATTATTTCGAGACCTATCCGGTCGCGCTCGCGTTCCTGGACGTTGAGCTCGGGAAGGTCAGCGGGCTCGACCTCTGCGGGGGGCTCTTGAAGATCCAACCGAACGCGAACGTGGTGTACCTCACTGCATACCGGGAATACGCGCTTGACGCGTGGGGCACCGACGCGTGCGGCTACTTACTCAAGCCGCTTGAAGCTAAAGAGATCCGCAAGCTTATTCCCAAGCTGCGCCATCCCGTGAGGGGGCTGATGTGACGGCGGGGCTCGATTTCGGCGGGCTGATGAACGCCTCGGCACTTCTCTTCAGCGCGTTCGGCCTCGCGCTGGTCTTCCTCGCCCGCGACATCGACGACTGGCCGAAGGGCTTGAGCGTCGCAATTCTGTCGTCGGCGGCCGTCCTCTCGGCGCTCGAGCTTCTGGACCATGCCGTCGCCGACACCGGCGTGTCGCCGACGCTTCTACTCGTGCTCCGCAATGTCGAAGTGGTGACGGCAGCCCTTCCCGGCCTGCTGATGTTCGCGTACTTCCTCTACTGCTGCGGCGAGGACTACAAGAAGAGCGCCGTCATGCGCATCCAGGTTGCGCTCACCTGCACGCTCGTCGCGGCGGAGTTTCTGGCACAGCTAACCGGCGAGATAAGCAGCGCGCCCGGCGCCGAGACTCGCCTCGGACCTTGGATCGTCCTGTTCCTGGCCTTGAGCTTCGCGACCACGGTAGTCTGCCTGGTTGCGCTGTTCCGAAGGTGGAAGAAGCTGTCCGGCGTGCAGCGCGTCATGTTCTTGATCATGTTTTTGCTTTCCTTTTTCGCGACGGACTCCATCGTAATCGTCTTTTTGGAATTCCTCCTGTCAAGCGACCTCGTGCGCCACTACCTCGCGCAGAAGGAGGAGGCGGCCCAGCAGCAGGCGCGCATCGCCGTCCTGCAGATGCGACCCCATTTCATCCACAACACGCTGACGAGCATCTACTACCTGTGCGCCAAGGATCCCGGGAAGGCCCAGCAGGCGATCCTGAACTTCTCCCGCTACCTGCAGAACAATTTCGACGCTATCGCAGAAGAGGGAGCCGTTCCCTTCACAGAGGAGCTCGAGCACGCAAAAGCGTACCTCGCGGTGGAGCAGGCCTGTCACGAGGGCCAGCTGCTCGTGGAGCTCGACACACCTGTCACGTTCTTCCGCATCCCGCCCCTCACGCTGCAGCCCATCGTCGAGAACGCCGTCAAGCACGGCCTCGACCCCGATTCTGAACCGCTCCGCATCGCTATTACCACGCGGGATACGGGGCCTGGCGTCGAAATCGCGGTGGCCGACACCGGGCCTGGCTTCACGCCGCCCGACGAGGGACAGGGCTTCGCACTCGAAAACATCCGCGGGCGGTTGAAGGCGCAATGCGACGGTACGCTCGCAATCGAGGCACCAGAAGAAGGCGGCACCAAGGCCACGATCTTCATCCCCTGGAAACAGCCGATCGAAAGCTAGCGAAAAGCGCATTATGTCACAAAGTGAAACGTCAAGCTTAACTCGGAAGGCTTATGCTAAATCGTGATTGTCTTCTCGAGTGATCCGCGTATACGGACGAAGAGAAGTCAACTCAGGCTGCACCAAGGTTAAGACACGAACGAGAAAGGAAGCACCATGCTCATCACGACATGCGACGTCATCCCCGGCAGGCAGGTCGAGGTGCTCGGCCTCGTGCGCGGCAACGTGGTTACGTCCAAGCACATCGGCCGCGACATCATGGCTGGGTTCAAGAACATCGCCGGCGGCGAGATCAAGAGCTACACCGACATGATGAACGAAGGCCGCGAAATCGCCGAGCAGCGCATGATCGCCGAAGCCCAGCAGCTCGGCGCCAACGCCATCATCTGCGCGCGCTATGCGAGCTCGTCGGTCATGGAGGGCACCCAGGAGATGCTCGCCTACGGCACCGCCGTGCGCTACGTGTAATCGTCACGCCGGAGGCAAGATGCGTGACGAGGGGACAGGTCATTCATCATAGTCGCTTCGAGAGACGTTGGATGAACCCTCTACCGAAACAGGCACTCGCTTGGTGAGCGTCTGCTCTGACATGACAAAGCGGCTGTTGAAATTACTCACCGGTCTGAGTTCTAAATCTTGACGTTGTTTTCGCAGAAAGATTGCTTGTATGCTCCGTAGACAATCGTCCGACGGAGGTGTCATTCCGCCTGTTCGGGGCGAGGGTCGTTCTGGTATCCTATGCTGCGAGCGAAGAGTCGACAGGAAGATATTGTGGCTGAAGAGAAGAAACCTGCCGAGAATATCGACGAACCCGCCGCACGCGAGTCCGAAGCCAGTGAGGTTGCCGAGCCCGTAGCCGTCGAGGCGACCGAGGCGGCCGACGCAGCCGACGCATCCACCGACGCTGCCAACATCGACGACCTCGACGCGCGGCTGAAGGCGCTCGAAAACGCCGAGAGGGCCATCGACAGCGCGTATTCCACCGGCAAGGCCGAGCGCGCGGCCATCACGCAGTCGGCGCAGCTCGACGCCGCCGAGGCCGTCGCCATGGCCGGCCTGGCGATGGAGGCCGACGTCAAGGCCGACGAGGCGATGCGCATCACCGTCATCGCCGAGAAGTCGGGCGACCGCGAGCGCATCAAGGAAGCGCGCAAGAAGGCGAGGGCCGCCCGCAAGGAAGCCAAGGACGAGCACAAGGCCGCGACCAAATCCGCCAAGAAGGCCTACGACGCCATCAAGTTCAGCGCGCCCAACAAGATGGGCTTCATGCGCGTCGTGCAGGTGCTCTTCGCCTGCCACATCGCCGTGTACCTCGTGTGGCTGATGCTCACCTCGCGCGACGCGATGAGCTACAACGTCACCACGGTCATGGACTGGATCATGGTCATCCTCGAGGGCGTCGCGTTCTGGATGTTCATCAACCGCTACAAGATCGGCCGCCCGTTCGTCATCGCCATTTCGCTCATCGGCATCTTCGTGCCGGCCATCGTCGACATCGCGGCGGGGCGCTTCAACCTCATCGCGCTCGCCACCAGCTCGGCGTTCTACATCTTCCTGTTCTTCTACTTCATGTTCTCGAAGCGCGTGAAGGCCACGCTCGTGAACGACCTGGGCAAGCGCGATGGCGATTACGAGAAGGAAGACTTCGTCGTGAACCGCCGCGGCTGGCCGTTCGTGCGCAACCTCATCATCTACTTCATCGTGTTCTCCATCATCGGCCACTGGATGGAAATGGGCATGTGCCAGTTCATCATCATGGGCGTGGTGCAGGGCGAATACGATCCGACGAACACGATGCTGTGGCGCGACTGGCTCTACCCGTTCCCGATGGAGGGCGCGGCGGTCGTCGTCATCGGCTTGGTGCTGTACCCGTTCTTCCTGTGGCTGAAGAAGAAGTTCACCGGCAAGAGGCGCTTCCTCGCCTACGTCATCAGCTTCTTCGCGGGCGCCCTCTTGTGCACCGTCATCGAGTTCAGCATGGGCCTCCTCGTGAACGCCGACCTGCAGCTGTGGGATTACCGCGAGAACTTCTGCAACATCATGGGGCAGGTGTGCTTGCAGAACACGATGGCGTTCGGCGTCGTGGCGGCCATCATCACCTGGTGGGTGTACCCGATGCTCGAGCGCTTGATCGCCCGCGTGCCGAATGACATCATGAACATCGTGGCTATCGTCATATTCGTGTTCGGCGGCATCGTGTGGTCGCTCTACCTCATCAACCCGCCGGGCGTCGACGAGCAGAATGACCCGTCGTCGGGCGTGACGGTCGAGGCCGCTCAGACGGAGAACGAGCAGCAGCGCATCGCCACGCAGCTCGCCGTCGTGAACTCCGATATCGACACCCTCGAGAAGCTGGTCGACCAATCCACGATGCTCGACAAGGAGGGGCTGAAGGAAAGCGTCCGGCTGCTGCGTGCCGACGTGCAGCACATGCTGACCCAGCATATCGGCCTCGAGCGGTTCCCGACTGCCTACCAGTCGATCATCGCCAGCGCGAACGACCTGATAACCTCGATGACCCACACCGGCAGTTCGAGCTCCGCCAGCGCCTCGTAAGGGCATGGATTGCGTGAACTTGATGTGGGTCAGACTTCCCCGACCATATGGTCCGCGGTGAGCCCCGCCTTGTAGCGGATGTCGGCGCGCATGCCCGCCGTCGATGCCCTGTGCGGGTACTCGTAGCCGCTACCAACGCATTCTACAGGACGACCCGCGGCCCGCGTGAGAAAGTCGTCCACTTTCTTCTGGCGGGCGCGGCGCCGCGTCGGCGGCCTCGTTCACGGGCATCCCGGTTTCCAGGTAATTTCGGATCTGCGTCTTGGCAGTCATCATGAACAGCGCCGCAGGGATGCCCTTGCCGCTCACATCGGCCATGACGAAGCCGAGCTTACCCGTCTCGTCTGCGCCGTCTTCAATCAGGAAGAAGTCGTAAAAGTCGCCGCCAACCTCCTTGGCCGTCTTCATTGACGCGTATATGTCGAAGCAATCGATATCGGGAAACGGCGGGAACTCGCGCGGCAGCGCGGATTCCTGGATAGCCTTCGCCGTGGCGAGGTCCTGGGCGTTTCGCTGCTCAACCTCTTGGATCGTTTCCTTTAACGCTGAAACCGTGGTGTTGATGCCCTCGGAAAGCGACAGGAACTCGCGGCTGTCCTGCACGCGCACGCGCTCGTTCAGGTTGCCGTGGGTTATCTTGCCCAGTGACTCGTTCGTCTCGCCGATGCGGCGCACGACCACCCGGTTCAGCAATACCGTCGCCAGCACCGCGATGGCCGCTATCAACGCGATGGCAAGAAGCGTTATCGCCGCCATGATGCCGAGCCGGTCGGCGTAGACCATATCGGACGTGCGCACCATGGCCGCATAGCCGCCATCGTAGGGGCTGGCGGCGATTAACGCGCAATCCATCGTCATCACGCCGTCTTCGTTCATGGCCTGGATGCTGGTAGCCCGGTTTTCTCTGGCTATCATGTCCATGAACTCCTGCTCGCTCAATTCGACGAGGCCTTCGTCCGTTTCTTTGTAAATGGGCTCGTCTCCAGAGGTGATCAGATCGATGAGCGACTCGCCGACGGGGAACCGCTCGTCGCTGTTGCTCGCCAGCACAGAGGCCTTCTCGTCAGTGATGATGACGTACCCGTCGACCTTTGCATCGTAGCTTTCGAGCAACACGCCGTAATCCGACACCCCCAGCGCACCGGCTTGCGTCGCCAGGCTGGCGACTTCGGTCAGCATGTTGGCGTTGTCGGATTCCTGCGCCCTGTTCGTCGTCACCGAGAAAACGATAGCGCTCGTCAGCATGAACACGATGGCCGCGATGAGCAGCATCCAGTTGCGGAACATGGAGAGCAGCGTGCGGTCGTTCCCCTGGGCCGCCACCCTTCGGACGAGAACGTCGGCAACGCTGCAAAGCAGCACCATGAGCACAGCGTCGATGAATGCCTGGGCAGCCACGCACGCCGGGCTGGTGAGCAGCTCCCTGCTGACTCCGTCAATGCCTAACTCGCCGCCGTATTCCAGAACCACGCCCGCCATCATGAGCCCGCTTGCGGCAAACGACACCACGATGCACACGAGGGTGATGACGCCGACCCGCATGCCGCCCTTCGAATCGCGTCGCAAGGCGTGGTCGAACAATAGCCCTGATAGCGCCCCTATGACTGTGATGAGCGCGAATTCGCTGAACGGCGTCTAAAGAACGACTCGTAGAAGTCGAGTGGGAAATACGTTGCGTGCAGGTACGCGACGGCGCCCGTGTACAAGCCGAGTAACGCGCCCGTTATCGGCCCGAACATGAACGTGCCCATGACGAGCGGCGCCAGCAGCAGCATGAGGTACACGAAATTGCCCTCGATGGTGCCAATGGGCCAGAAACCGAGCTGGCAAAACGACATGCTCACGATGGCCGCGAGCACGAACACGAGCGACACGACGCGCGCCGGAAGCGTCACATCGTACATGCGGCCCCAAAAGCGGCTCGCCGCCGTGCGCTTGGTTTTCCCGTCGCTCATTTTGCTCCTTCGACTGGCATGCGATACTGTTGTTCCGCCATTGTTATTCTACGCATTCGCATCCGCTGCGGACAATCTCATTGGGCAACCACTCGTGTACACCAACCATACCATTCGTGCAAACAGAAGCTTATCCCTCACTTCCTGGGAGCCAAACGCAAGTGGCCTACTCCGTGTACACAGTACCCGGAGCAGCACTTGTCGGCTCACGCCAGGCATACACATCCATCCGTCGAGCATGCCCGGCATGAGGCCGATACCGACCGTGCGGATTTCGTTGTGTTGTGCGCGCGGCCGGTGTGTCTACCGCCAAAGCCACGGCTTTGGCGGTAGACTATGCGGGGGATTCCCCGCGCCCCTAAAACCGAATACTTGGCGAGACCGCTTCCAAAACATACTGGCCTCGCCACGATACGAAGGAACACTGCCATGGAGAAACATGAG
>JAFUCC010000200.1 GCA_017459925.1 Eggerthellaceae bacterium | reverse complement strand
GGCATCACGCTCGACGAGCTGCACGACCTGGGGGCCCAGGTGGTGCTGGCGAACACGTACCACCTGTACATGCGCCCGGGCGTCGACGTGGTGGAAGAAGCCGGCGGTGTGCAGGAATTCATGGCCTACGACGGGCCGATGCTCACCGATTCGGGCGGGTTCCAGCTGTTCAGCCTGGCGCACATGATGAAGCCGGGCGACGACGGCGTGTCGTTCCGCGCCGACGACTACGACGGCAGCAAGCACCATTGGACACCCGAAACCAACATGGAAATACAGGAGCGCATCGGCGCCGACATCGTCATGCAGCTCGACCAGTGCGTGGGCTACCCGGCCGAGCGCAAGGACGTCGAGGCGTCGACCAAGCTGTCGTGGGAATGGGCCGAACGCTGCCTTGCCGCGCACAAGCGCCCCGACCAAGCCCTGTTCGGCATCGTGCAAGGCGGCATGCACCTCGACTTGCGCCTTGAAAGCGTGAAGCGCCTGCTCGACATCGAGCAGCGCAGCATGGAGGCCGGCGGGCGCCGCTTCGACGGTTTCGGCATCGGCGGCTACTCGGTGGGCGAGGACCACGAGATCATGTTCCAGACGCTCGGGGACGTGGTGGCGGCTTTGCCGCAAGACCGGCCGCGCTACCTTATGGGCGTGGGCAATCCGACGACGCTCGTGCGGGCAGTCGGCGTGGGCATCGACATGTTCGACTGCGTGCTTCCCACGCGCACAGGCCGCATGGGCACGGCGTTTTCCAGCCAAGGCCGCATGAACATGCGCAACGCCAAGTACACGCACGACTTCGGGCCGCTCGACCCGAACTGCACGTGCAAGACCTGCACGCAGCACACGCGCGCCTACATCCGCCATCTGGTGAAGCAAGACGAAATGCTTGGCGCCATACTGCTGTCACGCCATAACCTGCACTTCCTCATCGACCTCATGCGCCGCGCGCGCGAAGCCGTGCTGGCTGGCGCCTATGACGAGTTCCTGGCCGAATGGATGGCCAGCCCCGGCGCCAAAGACTACTAGTCGCCTGTCGGAAGGGGCCGCACGGCGCCTCTGAGGCTGCGACGAGTGTAGGCGTATAGATTCTTTGAACGGTGCGGTTTCTCGCGGCTAAAAGCCCTGCTCTATTCCCGTTTGTGGCATAATTGCAAAGTTCGACTACTTTGGTGCACTACGCGATAACGCGCTGGAAAGAAGGATTTGCACATGGCTTCACCGAATGCCGACCGCAAGAAAACGTCGACGGGCAACGACCGCCGCAACATTTGGCTGCTCGTCATCACGACGTTGCTGGTCATCGGCTCAATCATCCTGTTCATGCCACCGCAGGAAAAGATCAACCAGGGCCTCGACATCCAAGGTGGCCTGTCGGTCGTCCTTACGGCAACGTCGACCGATGGCGACGCCATCACCGACGAGGACATGGAAATGTCCCGCTCCATCATCGAGAGCCGCGTGAACGCGCTAGGCGCTTCGGAAGCCGTCGTGCAGGTTCAGGGCACGAACCAGATCCTCGTGCAGATTCCCGGCTTGTCCGACACGCAAACCGCGCTCGACACCATCGGCAAGACCGGCAAGCTGGAATTCGCGCGCCTCGACTCGTTCACCGACGAGAGCGTGGTTGCGAAGATCCAGTCCGGCAACTACGGCGACAACGTCACGGTAACCGACGCCTTCGGCAACTCGTTCGACACGGGCAAGGCCGACCCGCTCATCGTCGAAGACGGCACGTACACGCCCATCGTCACGGGTGACAACATCGAGCGCGTCACGGTTGACCGCGCCTCCGAGGCTTCGATTTACTATGCGGTCGACATCGACCTCGACGCCGAGGGCACCGAGGCGTTCGCGCAGGCATCGCGCGACCTCGTCACCGACCATGGCCAAATCGTCATCATCCTCGACAACGAGGTGCAGTCCGCCCCTGCCGTGCAGTCCGAGATTCCCAACGGCCAGGTGCAGATCACGGGCAACTACTCGCTGACCGAGGCGCAGGCGCTGCAGACCGTGCTCGAGAGCGGCTCGCTGCCCGTCAGCTTCCAGTACTCGCAAAGCCAGGTCGTCGGCCCGACGCTCGGCCAGGACGCGCTGTTCGCCGGCGTCGTTGCAGCGTTGCTGGGCATCCTGCTCGTCATGATCTACCTGCTGTTCTTCTACAAGGGCCTGGGTACCATCACGGCAGGCGCGGTCATCGTGTTCGCCATCCTGTACCTGGGCATCTTGGCGGGTCTTTCCGCGTTCGGCCTGTTCAGCCTCTCGATGGCCGGCATCGCCGGTATCGTGCTTACCATCGGCATGGCAGCCGACTCGTCGGTCCTCACCGTCGAGCGCTTCCGCGAGGAAATCCGCATGGGCCGCTCCATCCGCGCAGCGTCCATCACGGGCGTGCGCCACGCCATCCAGACCTCGATCGACGCCGACCTGGTGTCGCTCGTGTCCGCATTGTGCTTGTTCTTCCTGGCATCGGCTTCCGTCAAGGGCTTCGGCCTTACGCTGGCGCTCGGCATCTTCTGCGACATCGTCATGATGCTGCTGTTCAAGGCGCCGCTCATCCGCTTGCTCGCCCCGCGTTCCATCGAGAAGCATCCTGGCTTCTGGAACGTGAAGGACGGGCAAATCGCCGCCGAGAAGTATTCTGACCTGGGCACGGTGCTCGGCGTTACCGCTGGCGAAGCCGAAACCGGCGAAGCCATGGACAGCGCTCATGTCGAGCGCGAGGCAACCGAACGCGGCGGCGAAGCCGGCAAGAAGGTCGCCGAGGCCGTTCATGCGCTCAAGGGCCGTTTCATCAAGCACGACATCAACTTCGTCGGCCACCGCAAGGTGTTCCTGATCATCTCCGCATGCCTGATCGTGGCGTCGGTCGCGGTCGTGGGCATCAAGGGCCTGACGTTCGGCATCGAGTTCGTCGGCGGCACGTCCATCACGTTCCACGAGACGGGCGAGACCACCATCGACGAGATGCGCTCCGCATTCGCCGACGCCGGCCAGGCCGAGGCCACCATTCAGACGACGACCGAGAACGGCAACGAGGGCTTCCTCATCCGCATGACAGTCACCGATGCGCAGGAGGCTACGGCCATCGCCAACCAGGTGGCTGACCAGCTCGGCTTCACGACCGAGAACTTCGAAGTCACCACCATTGGCCCCGACTGGGGTTCCAGCGTCATCAGTCAGTCGCTCATCGCGTTCCTGGTGTCGCTCGTGCTCATCATCATCTACATCGCCATCCGCTTCGAATTCAAGATGGGCGTGACGGCGGTCATCGTGCTTCTGCACGACCTCATAATCGTCATCGGCGTGTACGCCCTCGTCGGGCGCGAGTTCACGCCGAACGCCGTGGCTGCGTTGCTCACCATCATCGGCTACTCGCTGTACGACACGGTGGTCGTGTTCCACCGCATCAACGACAATGCCAAGGACATGAACGTGAAGTGCTCGTTCTTCACGGTCGCGAACCACTCGCTCAACCAGGTGTTCATCCGTTCCATCAACACCACGGTCACGTCGCTCATCCCGGTTCTGTTCATGCTGTTCTTCGGCGGCGAGACGCTGAAGGACTTCGCATTCGCCATGACCATCGGCTTGTTCATCGGCTGTTACTCGTCGATTGCGCTCGGCACGCCGCTGTATTCCATTTGGAAGACCCGCGAGGACAAGTACGCCAAGGCCGAGAAGAAGTTCGGTTCGGTCATCGGCAACTTCGAGTTCCAGCGCTCGGGCGCCACGCTTGCCGGCACGCTCGGCAAGTCGAAGGCCGCGCGCATCAAGACCGCTGCGGTTCAGGCCGCGAACGCCAATGCCGTGCTCGCTGCGAGCGGTGCCGATGGGGGAGAAGTCGTGATCGACGCCGATACCGACGTCGAAACGCTCATCGGCGGCGGTTCGAACGCGCTCGGGGAAGACGGCAAGCCGCTGTACCAGCAGCCTGTCCATAACCCCAAGAAGTCCAAGAAGAAGAAAAAGAAGTAATGGTTCCGTCCGCCTAACGGCGGCCGGGAACCTTGTCCGCTGCGGCCGCCTGTGGCACCCAATCCTGGCTTTCGAGCCTGCGCTTGCGTACCAAAGTACGCGGCGCTTGGCTCTCAAGCCAATCTTGGGCACCACAGACGCCCTCGCTGCATTAGTGGACCAGTAAGTTTAGAGGAGTCGTAAGATGCGTGAAGGTAGCGCCCCGAATTTCGCCCCGCCGGTCATGGAAGGCGCGGTGTACGAGTTCGAAGACGAGAACGGCGATCTGCTGGAGCTGGAGTTCCTGGGCCTAATATTGCACAACGACCGTCGTTACGGGTTCTTCTTCATGGTGACCGAGGACGAGCCGGCGCTGTCGTCGGGCGAGGTCGTCGTACTGGAAGTCACGGCCGTCGACGAGGATGGCCAGCCCAGCGAGTTCGAGCTCGTCGAAGACGAGGCCATTCTCGACGAGGTCTTCGAAGCCTTCAAGGAAGCCGCGAAGGACCTGTACGACTTCGAATAAGGCGGTTTGTCCTCCTGTCCGCTCGCTTGACGGGAGGGGGTACGTGCTCAAGCAGTCCTCGCTTTGGAAAACAGCCCACTGGGCTGTTTTCGTCGCTGCGGAACTGCGCGCGTTACCCCCTCCCGTCAAGCGAGCTTCGCTCTTTCCTTGATGCGTGGGTCTTGTCGGGGCTTATAGCATTAACGAAAGCGCAATCGTGATTGCAAACGTTATGGCCAAGAAAGCTGCTGCGCTCGCGTCGCGTTTGGCGAAGGCAAGCGGATGCAGACGGGTGCGGCCGTCGGCTCCGTGGTAGCAGCGGGCGTCCATAGCGGCCGAGAGCGTGTCGGCATGGCGGAAGGCGCTCGCGAACAACGGTACGAGCAGGCTCGTCAAACTGGAAAGGCCGCTTTTCGTGGGGCTGGACGCCAGTTTCGCCCCGCGTGAAAGCTGTGCTGCGCGGATGGTGCGGAACTCGTCGACGAACTGCGGAAGGAACCGCAGGGCAATGCCCATGACCAGCGCGAACTCGTGCGCCGGCACCCCGATGCGGCGCAGGGGCCACAGCAGTTTCTCGAACGCCTCGGTGATGTCGAGCGTCGTCGTGGTCAGCGTCAGCAGGCTTCCCGAGAGAAGCAGCAGCGTCAGGCGAATCGCCGTGAACAGCGCAAGCCTCACGCCCTCCTGGCTGATGGTCAGCCAGCCCCAATCGACGTACACCTCGCCGCCTTGCACGAAGAGCAGGTTGAACAACGCCGTCAGCACGACGATGAACGACAGCGGAAGAATCGAGCGAAGCGCTTGGGTGAAGGGAATGCGCGCCAGCGCGAACAGCGCGATGACGACGAGCGCCACGAACCCGAGTGCCCAGAAGTTGGTGGCGCAGAACATGACGATGACAAGCGCGATCGTCCCCACGAGCTTCGTGCGGGGGTCGAGCCGATGCACAACGCTGTCAGCAGCCCAATAGCGTCCAAAAAGCGCGTCGTTGCCCATGGGCTACTCGCTTTGCCCTGCAATCAGGTTGGCAAGGTGCACCATATGGGGAACGCCGAGGCCAACGCTGCGCAGGCGCCCCTCGTCGGAAAACACCTCGGCCGGTGCGCCGAGCGCGAATTCCTTGCCCTGGTTCAGCACGAGCACGCGGTCGCACAGGCGCGCAAGGTCGTTCATGTCATGCGAAACGAGCACGATGGTCATGCCCTGTTCGTCATGCAGCTCGGTAATGAGGTCCAAGAACGCATGGCGGTTTTGCGGGTCGAGGCCTGCAATCGGCTCGTCGAGGATGAGCGTCGTCGGCTGCATGGCAAGTACGCCCGCGAACGCCACGCGGCGTTGCTGGCCGCCCGACAGCGCGAAGGGGCTTACGTCGCGCAGTTCATCGATGTTCAGATGCACGAGGTCCATCGCTGCACGTACGCGCCTTTCGACTTCGTCGCTTGGAAGGCCCAGGTTGCGAGGGCCGAACGCCACGTCATCGAACACCGTCGCCGCGAACAGCTGGTTCTCGGGATATTGGAAGACGACGCCCACATCGCGACGCGCTTCCACAGCAGCGCGCTTGTCGGCAAGGTCGCGCCCGTTGACCAACACCGTGCCAGTCGTCGGCTGCAGCAACCCGTTGGCCAACTGTATGAGCGTCGACTTGCCCGAACCCGTGTGCCCCGCGATGCCGAAGAACTCGCCGCGTCGCAGCTCGAGCGACACGTTCTGCAACGCCCAGTATTCCGAAGGGTCGTTGCCCCAGTCGGCGGGCGTGGCGGCGGTCTCCACCGCGTTGCGGCGGTTCTTGCGCTTGGGCGTGGGTTGGTAGGTAAAGGAAACGCCCTTGAATTCCAAGATGGGTTCGGCGCCTGGCTCGTTCGGCGCCGGCTTGAAGGCTCGCGCGCGCAGCTCTTTCACCAGGCGTTCAATTTCATGAGATGCAGTTTCACGTAGGCTGGCCGCAAGCTCGTCGGTCGTCAGGCATACGGGAACACCCATGCCGCTTCCCCGCAGCTCCATGCTCATGTTCGCAGCAAACGGAACGTCTAGGTTCAAATCGCGCAGCCGCTCGGCTTGGGTGAGCACCTCGGCTGGCGCGCCTTCGAGCACCACGCGCCCCGCTTCAAGTACGACCACGCGGTCAGCCTGGGCGGCTTCTTCCATGAAGTGCGTGATCAGCATGATAGTCAGGCCTGCTTCGTTCAGCTCGCGGCACACGCGGGCAAGCCCCTTGCGCCCGCGCGGATCGAGCATGGCGCTCGCTTCGTCGAGCACGAGGATCTGCGGTTCCATCGCCAACACGCCCGCGATGGCGACACGCTGTTTCTGCCCGCCCGACAGCGCAGCGGTTTCCTTCTTCTCGAACCCCTGCAAGCCGACCTGCGCAAGCGCGCGCGTGACCCGCCCTTGCAGCTCCTCGGTGGGAACGCCCAGGTTCTCGGGGCCGAACGCCACGTCGTCCTCGATGACGCTCGAAACGATTTGGTCGTCGGGGTTTTGGAACACCATGCCCGCGTTGCCGCGGATGAAGTACAGGCTTTCGGGGTCGGACGTATCCGCGTCGAGCACACGCACCGTTCCTTCATCGGGCGCGATCAGCGCGTTCACGTGTTTCGCGAGCGTTGACTTCCCGCTACCGTTGCCGCCGAGCACGCACGTGAACGACCCTTGCTCGATGCGCAGGTTCACCCCGTCGAGCGCATAGCGCTGCGCGTCGTAGGTGAACCTGACGTCGTTGAACTCGATGACGGCCATGTGCTTAACGGCCCTTCACCTGGTCTTTGGCGGGGGTGATGAGGTTCGAGATGCTCTTGTACACGAGCGCCGTCAGGATGCTGACCACCACGCCCTTGATGATGTTGAACGGCAGGATAGCCGGCACGATGAGCCCCGCCACCACGTCGAACGGCATGCCGTAGAAGATGGGATCGACGATGAGGTTGGCCACGATGGCGCCCACGATGAGGCACACGGTGGAAACGACGAGGCCGATGATGGCGCCTTTGAACGTGCGGTTGCGCTTGTAGATGATGCTCGAGGGGATGACGAACGCGCACGCCACGATGATGTTCATCAGGCACCCGACCCAGTTGCCCGTGATGGCGCCATGTGCGACGGCGCTGACGATTCCCACGAGCACGCCGGGGCCCGCGCCGTACGCGAAGCCCACGACCGCCGACGGCACGAGCGCGATGTCGAGCTTCAGAAACGACGCCGCCGGCATGATCGGGAACTCGACGAAACTGAGCAAGATGGCGATGGCGCACATCAGCGCCATGGTCACCAGTTGCTTGGTTGACCAGCGGTTCGTGTTCGTCGGGGACGGTTGGCCATTCGGCCGATTCTGCGCATAGGTAGACATAGGTAGTCCTCCTGTCTCTTCCATCCGGACTTTAACCGTTGGTCCCGGACTTGCACCGGAGTCAGCCTGGTCGGCAAGCGCCTGCGCTGACGCTTCGCCGAGCAGGGTCGCGGACTTTCGACGCGTCGATTACCGCCAGTGGGGAATTCCACCCCGCCCTGAAACAGCTACGTGGGAATTGTATGCCTATTGCGTCAGAGTTGCAACAGGGCCGAAGAAAGATGCGGCAGATGTTGGTGATCTGCCGCATCGAGAGATTCAAAACGGCTCTTTTAGTGCCTATTTCTCGATTTCCGCAGCCAAACGCACGACGCGGTAGGCGCCATCGTACGTGCCGAGTGCGTCGGCCGTCTCGATGTTGTCGCACATCTCGATGATGATGGAAGGCTCGGACTGCACGAGGTCGATCCACGCGCAGGTCTCGGCGATCGATTCCAGCTCGTAGGTGCCGTCGCCGACCTCGGCCGCGCGGATGGCGCCCCACGCCTCATGGCCGCCGACGCGCTTGATCATCAGCTTCGGCACGGGGTAGAAGGCGAGTTCGCTCGGCTTGGTCACGAGCAGGTCGCATGCGCGCATGAGCACGTTGGTCGTGTACACGGCCGCGAAGATGTCGGTGTCGCCGAACGCGTGAATGCCCGACACCGGGCCTTCGAGCGCGGCTTCTGCGAACGCGGCCGTCTCGTCGAAGTTGTTGAAGTGCCCCTTCGCCTGCGACAGCGCGGGAATGGCAGCACAGAGCGCGTCCCACACGTCCAGGTGGTCGCCCACGTTCACGAACAAGGCGGCCTCGTCACGGGCGACGTAAGGCAGCAGGTGCTCGATGATGGCGCGGAACAGGTCTTGCTGCGCGCCGGCGCCGCCCACGGTCAGCAGGTAGCGGATGGGGCCTGCGCCCTCGGCGCGCTCTGTGCGGCGCGCGCAGTCGAACGGGATGTTCAGCACGAGCTCATGGTCGATGTAATGGCCGGTGTAGTACAGTGAGCCGTCCGGCATGGGCTTCAGCTGGCGGCGCTTGTCCATGCCGCGCAGGGCCTTGTAACCGAAGTACGCCGACGGCGTCTGGATGGCGTGCGTCGCGCCTTCGGCCAGGTGAAGCGCCATGGGCCAGTTGTCGGGGATGGCGTTCACGACATTGGTGAGCCCCGCGTGAATCGCGGCCTGCGCCGGCCACGCGTGCGTGCCGATGAACGGGATGTCGCGCGGTAGGTCGCGGTAAGGCGCCACCATGAGCTCGGCCGACTTCTGGTCGGCGGCGTTGTAGGTGAGCTTGCGGAAGCCCTCGGAGTTCATCGGCTCCCACACCAGCTTGTTGAACAGCCAGATCTTCTGGGAAAGGCGCGACCCGAGCGAGTACAGGTCGTTCTGCTGCGAGATGAGCTTGGTCGCGGCCGTGTCGGGAAAGCCCATGAGGTCGAACCACAGCGGGGTGTATCCCATGGCGGCTGCGGCCGAGGCCATGGCCATGGCGATGCGGTAGTGGCCGAAGCCCATGCGGATGTTGCCCACGACCACCGGGTTCTCGATTGCCGAGAAGTCGGCCACGCCGGCGCCTGCCGCCGCGGGACGCAGCCATTTGCCGCCGAAGCGCTCGCCCACGACCGGTAGGTCGGCGATTTGCAGGTGGCATGTCTCGTTGCCGTCGCAGCCGAACTTGCGGGCGCTTTTCGCCTTTGATTTGCATGCCTTCTCGTACGTGCGGGCATCGATTTCGTTTCCGAAGATGACGGCGGCGCGGTCTGGCATAAGAACCTCCTTCGAGCGAGCGGCAGAATGAGTAGCAGGACGTTCCTGCTACTCATTTTCAGGACGTCTTTTGAGCAGTACCGCATCGCGGAAATGAGTAGCAGGAACGTCCTGCTACTCATTCTAAGGCGCGTCAACGGTCATCTGCCCTAGGGACTTGCTATAATCCTTGCATCATTATATTCGCGAAAGGGTCGTGTATGGAAAAGAAGCTTGCGACTAACGGGGTTCTTTGGAAGTTCGCCATCGGCCAGCTCGGTTGGGCTGCGTTGGCGGGCGTCATCTCGAACTGCCTGGTGTATTACTACATGCCTGAAGAAGACCTGCTGGCGCAAGGCCACACGCTGTTCATCACGCAGACGGCCGTGTTCTTCGGCATGCTCACGGTCATCGGCGGCATCACGGCGCTCGGCCGCCTGTTCGACGCCGTCACCGACCCGTGGATCGCCTCGCTTTCCGACCGCTGCAAGCACCGCCTCGGCCGTCGTATCCCGTTCCTCCGCTATGCGGCCATACCGTTCGGCGTCATCACCGTGCTCGTGTTCGTGTCGCCCGTGCCCGAGCAAAGTCCCATCAACAGCATCTTCCTCGGCGTCATGATGCTTCTGTTCTACCTGTGCATGACCTGCTACTGCACGCCGTACAACGCGCTCATCCCCGAGCTCGGCCGCACGCAGAAGCTGCGCATCAACGTGTCGACCTACATCTCCGCGACGTACTTCATCGGCACGGCGCTGGCCTACACGGTGCCCACCATCGCGAGCATGCTGTTTCCGACGTTCGGCGTGCCGGGCGCGTATCGCATCGCCGTGGCGGGGTTGGCCGTCGTGGCCGTCATCTGCATGCTCGTGCCGGCGTTCGGCATCGACGAGCACAAGTACGCTGACACCACGCCCTCTGAATCGCCCGCGTTCTCGAGCCTCGTGAAGACGTTCAAGAACAAGGAGTTCCAGACGTTCGTGTGCTCCGACATCCTGTACTGGGTTGCGTTCACGATGTTCCAGACGGGTCTTTTGTTCTACGTGACGCAGCTCATGGGCCTCGATGTGGCGTGGTCGACCATCTTGCTGGTGCTGATGATGGTCGTGGCGTTCATCCTGTACATCCCCGTGAACTTCCTGGCCAAGCGCATCGGCAAGAAGAAGCTCATCGTGTTCGCGTTCTCGTTCTTCGCGGTGACGTTCGGCATCACGGCGCTTTCGGGCCTGACGGGCCTGCCGAACGAGGCATGGGGCATCCTGATCTCCATTCTCGCGTCGATTCCGCTGGCTATCCTGGGCGTGCTGCCGCAGGCGGTCGTCGCCGACATCGCCGATGTCGACGCGTTCGACACCGGCGAGGCGCGTCAGGGCATGTTCTACGCTGCCCGCACCTTCGCCATGAAGCTCGGCCAAGCGGTTTCGATGCTCGTGTTCACCGGCATCATCGCCATGGACATCGGCGATATGAAGTACCGCATCACGGCTATCGTGGCCTGCGTCTTCTGCCTGCTTGGTGCGCTCGTGTTCGCGCGTTACCACGAGAAGAAGGTCCTCGCCCGCATCGAGGAAGAGGCCGTCGCCACCGGCATCGCCGCCGCCGAATAATCAATTTCCTCCGAGGTAATTGATTCATATCATGGCGAGTAAGAAGCCTTCAGCCAACGCGAAGAGGATAGCCGCCTTCAAGGCGAGTGCCGACGATTTCAGCGACCTGTTCGCGCGAGAGACGGAGCGCCTCGAGGAAATGGCCGACGAGCGGGAAGCCGCACGGCGCGACAAAGCCTGCGAATCGAAGAACCGCTACTCCTCGCACGCCGAAGCCGAGCAAGCCGTCGCCTGGTGCGCCGACCACGGAAAGCGCGGCCTGCGCATCTACCGCTGCAAGTACTGCAACGGCTGGCACCTGACCTCGCGCCCTGAATAGCGCATGTTAATGCGGGGAAGCGGCATGGCGATAGCGCTGGCAGTCATAGGGGTCGCGTGCGCGCTGTACGGCGTTGCCATTATGGCGGTCGGGTCGGGGACGTGGTTCTTCGCGTTCTGGTACGTGCTCGCGGCAGTTTTCCTCGCTGCTGCTTGGGCGGTTCACGCCGGCTGGTGGGAAGGTTTGCCCGTGGCGGCGAAACGCGTGGTCGAAGTCGTGATCGGTGTGCTGCTGGTCGTGTACGTGGCCACGCTGGGGCTGCAGCTGAAGGACTTCAACGACGAAGGCGAGCCGAACCTCGATTACCTCATCGTGCTGGGCGCGCAAGTTCGCGACGACGGCCCGAGCATGGTGCTGCGCCTGCGTTTGGACACGGCGTACGACTACCTCGTCGCCAACGAGAACACGGTCTGCGTCGTGTCGGGTGGCCAGGGTTTCAACGAGCCGGTGCCTGAAGCCGAGGCCATGGCGGCATACCTCGTCGATCGCGGAATCGACCCTTCGCGCATCATCCGCGAAGGCGAATCGGAATCAACCGAGCAGAACATCGCCAACAGCATGGCGTTCTTCAATCCGGAAACCGCCCGCGTGGGCATCGTGACCAACAACTTCCACGTGTTCCGCGGAACGACGCTCGCCCGCAATGCCGGCATCGCGCATGTCTGCGGCATCGCCGCGCCAACGTCGCCGTTCTACCTGCCGAACAACATGACGCGCGAATCCTTTGGCATCGTGAAAGGCTTCCTCACTGGCGCGTTGAGGCTGAGTTGAGCGTCGGTTGAACGTCACCCCAGGGAAGATGTTCAATTTATTGAACA
>JAFUCC010000199.1 GCA_017459925.1 Eggerthellaceae bacterium | reverse complement strand
CGACGCGAATTCCACGTTCACGGCCTCGGCGTGGCAACGCAACGACGGCACGCGCACGCAGGTCGGCGCAACGGCGATGTCGGCGTGGAAGATCTTCTTGGTCTCGACGACCATCTTCCACTCTTCCTTAGTGGAACCGTCTTCCAGGAACACGTCGATATGCGGGATGCAGTTGAAGGCGATCTGGTGAGCGAACGCCGAAACGGTCAGCTCGTCGCCGCGCTTGCCGTCGAGGAACTCGGCGGTCTGGTCGTACAGCTCGGCCATGGCCGGCGCGCCGGCGCCCGACGCGGCCTGGTACGACGACACGACCACGCGCTTCACGGGCGCCACGTCGTGCAGCGCCTTCAGCGGCAGCGACATGATGATCGTGGTGCAGTTCGGGTTGGCGATGACGCCGTTGTGCCACTTCACGTCGTCGGGGTTCACCTCGGGAACGACCAGCGGCACGTCCTCGTCCATGCGGAAGGCGCTGGAATTGTCGATCATGACGGCGCCCGCGGCCACGACGGCTTCGCGCATCTGCTTCGACACGCCCGCGCCCGCCGAGAACAGCGCAATGTCAACGCCCTCGAACGCCTCGGGCGTCATTTCCTGCACGGTCAGCTCGCCGGCGGGCACCTGCCCGCAGCCTTCGAACGGGATCTTCTTGCCAGCCGAGCGGGCGCTCGCCAGCGCGCGGACTTCGCTTGCCGGGAAGTCGAGGTCGTGCAGCACCTGCATGAACTCCTGCCCCACGGCGCCCGTCGCGCCCGCAACAGCAACCACCGGGTTCGCCGGAATCTTCTTTTCCCAGGTCATCTTCTCCTCTTTCCTCGTAATTGAACATCACCCCTGGGGTGATGTTCATTTTTGCTCGGGCGTCGCCTCGCCGTTCTGCACCTTCTGCAGGCGCAGGTTGCAAACGGAATACGGCGAGCCGTCATACAGGTAGAACGTCTTGTAACCGCATGCGCCGTATCCGCTGCACGCACGGCATTTCACAACCGTGATATCTTGCCCGCGCAGGTCATCGTCGGTCAGCACGCTGACACCGCGTTTCGCAAGCGCATCGAGATTCGCCATTCTTCCCCCTTCTAAAAGCAGGGGCCCGGCAAAACCGGACCCCTCCCAGGCTCTGGTCGAACCGCCCTGATTATAAGCTAGAACGGTGACCTTCTCGTTACACGAAAGTGAACGGTAGCAAGCTACTTCTTCAGCAGCTCCATCAGGAAGTTCACGTTGTCATCGAGCAGCAGGTCGTCGACGTTTTCCAGAATGTCGTCGGGGCTGCCCTTAAGCGCCGGGCGCCCTCCTTCCACACCCAGCAGATGCATGGTCTGGTAACCCGCCGCCTGCAGGATGGAAGCCGCGCTGTCGGAGCCGGTCAGGTCGACGGAACCGGGGGCTATGCCCGTCGCCGCCGTGGCCGAGCGCGTGTAGCGCTTGACGCGAGACGATGCCGCCACCGGGCGGATGCGGCCTTCGGCAGTGGCGACGCACAGCTCGCCGGCGCCGAGCGACTCGACTTCGATGACCATCGAGCCACGCAGGTCATCGGCGTGTTCCGCCAAGAACGCCTTGGTGCCGTCGTGCGCTGCGCCTTCCGAACCGAGCGCCACGAACCACACTTCGGTGTTGTACAGCGGGTTGCGGAAGTGGTAAATCTGCTCGATTTCGTCGGCGATGATGCGATCTTCTTCATCGGCAATCGGGCCGTCTTCGACCGCTTCGTCAGTTCCTTCACCCGAACGCATGTCGACATGGCCAAGGCGCACGCGGGAATACGAACCGCCTTCCCAACGGCGCTGCGACCCGTTCTTTTCGGAATCGTCGTTCGAGTCGTTGCGGAAGCTCTCCCAGCCGCCGCGCTCGCGCCCAACGGTGCGCGCGTCGAAATCCTCGTCGACATCGAGCCACTCTTGCGGGGTCTCCTCCAAGCGCTCGCGACCCTTGTTCTTGCGACGGAAGCGGCCGAACAGCCCGCCCGCGCGCGACTTGGGCATTTCCACAGCGCCCTGCTTGTCTTCCTCTGCGAAGTACTCGCTGAATTCTTCCTCGTACCCTTCGAACTCGGATGGAACCATGTCGTAATCGACGGGCTCGGCTTCGGGCTTGGGTGCGGCCTCGGAAGCCGGCGCTTGCTCGGAAGCGGGTGCGGGCGCGGGCGCCGCAGCAGGCTCGGGCGCGGGTGCGGCCGCAGATTCGGGCGCGGCCACCGGCTCGGGCGCAATCGGCTGAGGGGGAATCTGGCTCACGTCCTGACCGGCTTCCTGCATGCGGATGACGCCCGACATGGACGGGACGTCGGCGCGTAGCCTGCGGAACATGCCCGAACGGGACGGGTTGGTGGTCTCGGGAACGGCAGGTTGCTGCTCATTTGCCACCGGAGTTGCCTCGGCAGCGCTGTCGATTGCGGGCAACGCGCCCACACGTGCCTGCTCATGGGTCTGGGCCTGGGCGTCGCCGGCATCGCGCGCGGCATCGTCGGCGCGCTCAGGCGTGTCGATGGCCTGAAGCTGAACCGGCGTGAACGCCGTCGTCTCGCCGAGCGAGGCGGCGAACTCGTCATCGGCCGGCGCGCCGTCGGCTTTCGCCCCCATCGCTTCACTGTAGGGCACGAACACCGGCTCGGCCTGTTCGGCTGCCTGATCCGCCACGGGTGCGGCGTCAACGGCCTGGGGCTCCTCTTCCTTCTTGGCGCTGGCCTCGGCCGAATCGGACAAGGGCGCGGCCGAAGCGATAGCCGCACGGGCCGCCTCTTCGCGAGCCTTCAAGTCGGCTTCGCGTTGCTGGCGTTCCTGTTCCACGCGCTCGTGCTCGCGCGCGGCAGCTTCGCGCTCGGCTGCCTCGATGGCCTCCGCATAGCGGGAACGCTGCACCGGGCCCGTTTCACCGGCCGGCTTCTTGGCGTTCTGCTGAGCGGCGACAAACCAGCTCGGCGCGTTCTTGTAACCCTCGGCCTCTGCGGCAGCGGACGCTGCGACGGGCGCGGCAACGGCAACAGGCTCTTCGACGACCGGTTGCGTTTGAGGCGCAGGTTTGGCAACGGCTTCGAACGGCGTTGCGGGCCTTGCAGGCGCGACGCTTTCGGCGCCGGCGTAATCGTCGCGCGCTTCGGAGGCTTGGCCGACATGCGCATCGGCGGTTTCCGCCGGCACCTTGGCTGCGGTTTCATTTGCAGCGTCGGCTTCCTGCGCCCCTTCGGCCGCGCGGGAATTCACGAGCTTGCTTGCAACCGAACCATACACCTTGCGCTCGACAGGTTGGCCGGTCAGCGCGGCAATGGCGGCCTTCGCGGCAAGCAGGCGCTCCTCTTCGTCGTATTCGCCGAGCTCCGCAGGCGGCGTAAGCTGCTCGGCTTCGTAGCGGATCTGCGCCCCTTCGGGAACAAGGCCGCTTTCAAGCGCCGCCGCTTCACCGTGGATGCGCACGCCGCCGGCAGCTGCCTGTTCGGCGAGGTCGGCTTCGCTCACGCTACCGCGGCTGATGCGGCGCGCCACCTCGAGCAGCGCCGCGGTGCCGGAGGCGTTGTAGTTGGCGCCCTCGTTGTAAGGCGCAGTACGGTACAGGACCGAACGCACTACCGGATAAGCGCACACGATGAGCGAGATGATGGTCAGAACGTTCACCACGATGGCGGGAACGCCCGAATTCAGGAAGATGTGAAGCAGCAGCAGGATAGCAGCCAGGACGATGCCGCCTACGCAGACAAGCCCGATGGGCACGGGCAGCTTTATCGACTCGATGCGCTTGACGAGACCCGGGGTGACCTTGCCGGAATCGTAGCGCGCGATGAGCACGATCTTGCGGCTGCGGCCATGGGCGGTCTTTTCGGCGTCGCTGCTCGGCTGGTACTTGGCAACGACGTTCTGGCTTGCGCCGCGGGCAAGCGCCCGCGTGACAATCGGATGGCCGAATGCCTCGAGCGTGTACAGCACCGCCGATGCGGCTGCCAGGATGAACGCGGGAATTGCGAGCACCGGGAATATCATGCCCAAAATGGCGACGACGATGACGACGATGCCGGGAACGGCGCTGATGCCCTCGATGTTAGACGAGCTGGTGAATTCCTCGATTTGCGCCGAGAAGCCCGCGTCTTTCTGGAACTGCTCGGTAATGTAAAGCGCCGCCTGCTGCTCTTCCTCGGTGCCAGCAGGGCGCGGGCCGATTTCTTTCGACAGATACTCGGCGTATTCCATCAGTTGTGCCATCGTTTGCCTTCCAATAACAACCGTATTTGTGCATACCTGCGGGAAAGTATACGCCTTCTACTAACATATCCAAGCATTTATGCAGATAAAATGACGAATCTTCCCGACAAATCACCCTGGGGACAGCGGGGGGATGAACGCCATCCCAGGGAAGATGTTCAATTTGCTGTAGCTTTATCTTCGCGTAAGAAAGCTTCTTCAAATTGAACATCTTCCCTGGGGTGGCGTTCATCCCCCCGCTGTCCCTGGGGTGACGTTCAACCCTACCCGAGGTAGTCGCGGATAACGGAGTCGGCGACGACAGTGCGTTCGCGCGCTTCCTGGTAGCGCTCCTCGATGGAAGCCATGTTCTTCGTGAAACCCTCTTGCACGATGTCGCCGATCGAGGGCGGCAGCTCGGCTGCCAGGCGGACGGCTTCGGCGTCGGCTTCGGCATACGCGTCGTTTGCCGTCGTGGCCGCAGCGCGATTGCCAGCCAGCAGGGCCTCGTCCGTAGCGGCGGCAAGCTGCAAGGCCTCGATCTTCTTGGTTAAATATGCCTCCTGATCGGCGAAATCGACACCGTACGTTCCGCTGATGTCTTGCAGCTCCCACAGCGCCTCGGAGAATTCGTCGATAGCCGAGCGAATCGCCTCCAGCGCCTCGTTCGTCGCCTCTTGCGTCGTTGCCTTGTTCGAATCGGAAATGGCCTCGCGCACGTGCTGGTCGGCCTTCAAAACGTCGTTCCAAACAGAGTTGGCGCGCGCCACCTGCGCAGACGACTCGCTCGACAGGTTGAACGCCTCCGACGCCGCGACGAGCATGCCGTTGCGCGTCTGCGCCGCGCTGTTGATCTGCTCTACCGCGAGTTCGGCCAGCTCGTCGATGGGAAGGCTCAGCAGCGACTGCGCGTCGACTGAAATGCGGTTCAGCTCGGTCGTCAGCTTCGGCATGCCGGCCAGGTACTTCGCACGCTGCTCGGCTTCATCGGCGTTAAGCGGGTCGGCCATCATCCCGTCGATCTCGACGAGCGATTCATCGACCGCAGACAAGCGCTCGACCAGCTCGTTCACATGCGAGGTAACGTCGGCCTGGTCCTCTTGGAAGCGAAGCCCCGCGTACACGCCGACCGCAACGAGCACCACGACGGCAACGGCCACGAACGCGTACAGGCGCACGCGATGCGCTTGCCGGGCCTTCTTCCTTTTCTCGACTTCGCCCTGGCTCGGAAGCGATGCCGCGGTTTCGCGGCCCGTGGTCGCGTGCAACGAAGCCGTTGTCGAGGTTTTCGCGGCCTTGGGAGCTTTGGGGGCCTTCGGCGTTTTCAGGGCCTTGGGCTCCTTCGCCCTGCGCGACGACTTGCCGGCGGACTCGTCGCTCATGTGCTCGAGCACATCGAACGACAGCTCGTTGGAAGAGCCTTCCGTCCGCCGCTTGATGTGCAGAAAATCGAAGCTGCCCGCCACGTTTCCCCTTACGCCGTGCCTGCCAGGCCCTACCAGGCGCCCATCATGCGCAGAGCCGCGACGATCTCGTCGATGGTGCACACGCGCACCGTGCGGCTTTGCAGCGAGTTCAAGAACGTCTTGCCGTACCTCTTCGTGACCAGGCGCTTGTCGGCAAGAATCAGGACGCCGTGGTCATCGGCCTTGCGAATGAGCCTTCCGGCCGCCTGTTTCGTCTCGATCACCGCCTGCGGCAACACGTAGCGCCACCACGCGCGGTCGTCGCGCGCGGCGCGCTCGCAGTACAGCGGGTCGGTCGGCCGGGCGAACGGCAGCTTCGGAATTATGACGCCGCGCAACGTGGCGCCCGGCGCGTCGAACCCTTCCCAGAACGACTTCAGCGCGAACAGCGACAGATGCTCATCGGCCAGGAAATCGTCGCGCAGCCCCTTCACCGACACGCCCCACTTTTGGCACACCACGCGCAGGTCGTCAGCCTTCAGCTGGGGGGCGACTTCCGCGTAGCTGCTTTCCATTTCGCGGCGGTTCGTGAACAGCGTCAGCATCGAGCCGCGCTGGGCCCGATGCGTTTCCACGAGCAGGCGGTTCAACGCGGCAAGGTAGCCTGGGTCGGTCGGCTCGGGCATGTCCTTCACGACGTACACGATCATGTTGTTGTCGAAATCGTAGCTCGAATCAAGCTGCAGCTCGCGCGCGTGCGAGAACTCGCCGCGGTTCAGGCCCACCGCCTGCTCGAACGATTCGAACTTGCCGCCCACGCTCAGCGTCGCCGACGCATACACGACCGAGTGGGTCGTCGTGTAGAACGACTCGTTCATCTTCTCGCCCACGTCCAGCATGAGCGCCTGCACGCGATCGGCACGGCGGTCTTTCTTCCGGAACAGCTGCGCCTGGTAAACGTACGATTCTGGCGCCATTTGGAAGATGAGCTCGGCGGCGTTGCGGATATCGCGCAGCTCCATGGCGACGGACGCGATCTCGCGTTGCGCCACGGCCGCCTCGTCGATTCCCTCGAGGTACGCGACCACGTCCTGAGCGGCTTTGATCAGCTTGTCCGAGCGCTCTATGAGCTCGGCGGCGGTGGCCGCCACGTCGCGGAATTTCTCGGTCGAGCGCACGTCGGCGTTCACCCACACATCGACTTGCTCGTACGATTGCCCGCGCTTCGTGCGGTTCACGGGATCGAAGTACAGCAGGTCCTTGCATCGCGTGGCGTAATCGTCCGCGGCGCGGGCGAACGCCTCGCCCTCTTGGCGAGCTTTCGCAAGAAGCCCGTAGAACAGCGTTATTTGCTCGCCATCGGCCGATGACAGGCTCTTCTCGGCACGCGAGAACACGTTGCGGGCGCCCGCAGATTCTCCCACGCGGCCAGCCAAGCGCAGCAGCGCCTCGGAGTCGACCGTCTGGGCGAACGCCCCGCGCGCCTCGTCTTCGGTGGAATGGGCCTCGTCGACCACCCAATGGCGAACCGTGGGAAGAAGGCCCCCGTCTGCGGCGATGTCGCAGAACAACAGCGTATGGTTGGTCACGATGATGTCGGCTTGCTCGGCGCGGCGGCGTGCGCCGTGCACGAAGCAAAGCTTCCCGAAAAACGGGCATTTGCGGCGCAGACACTCGGGCGATGTGGTGGTGATGTGCCGCCGCGGCAGCGCACGGTAATCGATCTTCAGCGAATCCATGTCGTCGAACTCGCTCTGCTCGACGTAGGAAAGCAGGGCGGCGAGCGCGGGGGCTTGGCTCACCATGGCGCCGGCTACTTCGCGCATGCCCGGGCCGTTATCGACGAGGCGGCCCACCTTGCGCAGGCACGGGTAGTGCGCCATGCCCTTCAGCGGCGCCCAGGTAAGGGGCTCCCCTTCGCCCAGCGCGTCGCTCAGCGCGGGAAGTTCCTGGTAAACGAGCTGGTCGAGGAGCGAGTTCGTCTTGGTGGCTATGCCCACGGTTATGTTGTTCGCGCGCGCCATCAGCGCGGCGGGAACAAGGTACGCCATCGACTTTCCAACGCCGGTGCCCGCTTCCACCACGAGGTTGTCCGAAGCCTCGAACGCATCGCGAATGGCACGGGCCATCGTGCGCTGCTCATCTCGCGGCTCGTAATCGGGGTAAATGCGCCCGAGCACCCCATCGGCGCTAAAGGCGCTGTCTATCGTCTCGGGCTGCGGATATGCAAGCTGGCCCGCCAGGTCGTCGGCGTCCTTTCGCGCTTGGCGCGTCGGCAGCTCCACGATTCGCCTGCGGCGCATCTCGCGTAACGAGAATAGGTGCTTGCGGGTTGTTTCTTCTTCAGCCTCGGCCGCAGCGCCTTCCGATGCGCGGGCCGACATCTGCTGGAAGACGTAGCCGGTGGACCACTCGGAAAGCGGGGCCATAGCGGCAATGGCGCTGACCAGCGACGGCGGCATGCACGCAATCCCCGCCAGCAAAATGCGGTACACAACGCACGTGGCGGCCACGTCGTCGTCGGCGCGATGGGTGGAAACCGGCGCGTCGAAAGCGTGCACCAGGTCGATGAGCCTATGCGAGCGCAAGCGCGGCAAGGCGATGCGCGACAAGTCGAGTGAGTCGATCCACGTGTTCTCGAGCAGCGGGTACCCTGCGGGATGGTTCGTCACGAAGTGCTTGTCGAACCCGACGTTATGGGCGACAAGCAGCGCGTCGCCCGCGAATTCAGCCAAACCCGCGAGCGCCTCATCGGGGGTTGGCGCGCCTTCAAGGTCATCGTCGTGAATGCCGGTCAGGTGAACGATGTCTTCGGAAAGCTCCCGCCCCGGGTTTACGAACGTGACGTACCAGTCGACGATCTCGCCGCAGTCGAGGCGCGCGGCCGCAATCTGAATGAGCTCGTCGTGGTTGAAGGAAAGGCCGGTTGTCTCGGTGTCGATGACAACCACGTTGCGGTCGAGCGGCCCGAAATCCGATTCAGCCGCGAGCGCTGGAAGAGACGAATACCGCTCGATGACATCGCCCGGCGTCCCGTCAAGCATATGTGCCCGTAAATCAAGCATTGCGTAATTGTACCAGGGGCAGCGTGCGGTTGAACGTCACCCCAGGGAAGATGTTCAATTTATTGAGGCCTTGTCTTTGCGTGGGAGCACCTCTTCAAATTGAACATCTTCCCTGGGGTGACGTTCAACTCCCAACCGCCCCTGGGGTGACGTTCAACCGCCCTATGCGAGCAGTCCGAACACGAAGTACGCGATGGCGAGCACCACGATGACGAGGAACGCGATGCTCACGGCATAGCAGCCCTTGTTGCCGGCTCTCCCCTGTTCGATCATCTTCTCCGACATCGTGCGATGGTCCTTCAGCACGGCTGTTCCCACCTCTTTTTGAGGAAGGGGCATCGTTTCAGTGGGCATCCACGTCGGGTCTTCCAACAGCTTCCCCACAGCCTGGGTACCCAAGTTGATGGCAGGACGGATGCCATCGCCGATCTTTTCAGCTACGCGTCCGATGAAGGCGTCGATTTCTTCCGCGTAACGCGGGCTGTAGCAAAACACGGCCATCTGCCCCCAGTACAAACCGGGGTCTGGCTCATCAGAATACGCGACATACGAAAGCACCGCGCGGATTTTCTGCTCTCGCGCATTGGCGAGCTGCAGCTTTCGAGACGCATCGACGTCGAAAAAACCCGACTCGGCGCCGAATTTGTTACGCAAGAACGCAACGACCCTGCCGTCTTCGGTCTTGAAATACACCTCGTAATCGTCGCCGACAATATGGTCGGGACCCATGAGCATGCTTCCCTGGGCTTTCGAATCCGTCTCGAAGCGGGCGTAAAAACCCTCGTAAACCTGTTCCATCGCTTACTCCTCGCAAAGGGGTTTCATGATACAACGTGCGCTCTTGCCGTTGTGATACAACGTTACATATTGTGCTGTGTTAGTGGTTATCCACAATATGTTGATAACCAGTGTAGAAACGGCATTTCGTTATTCAAGTGCGAACTCGATGAGCTTTGTGCAAAGTCCAGGGAACGACATACCTCTTGCCTTCGCTGCATCGGGCAGCAGCGACGTCGCTGTCATGCCCGGAATGGTATTCGTTTCGAGAATCCACGGAACGCCTTCCGCATCGATGATGAAGTCGGAACGCGACACGCCGCTGCAGCCCAGCGCACGATGTGCCCGAGCCGCGTAATCCTGAATAACGGCCGTCAGCTCCTCTTCAAGCGGCGCGGGACAAATATGCTGCGAGCCACCTGGCGCGTACTTCGAATCGAAATCGTAGAACTCCCCCATTGGGACTATCTTTATGACGGGAAGGGCCTCGGGCTGATCGTTTCCAAGAACGGCAGCTGTCACCTCGGTTCCGTCGACGAACTTCTCGACAAGCACCAAACGGTCGATTTCGAATGTTTCGTCAATGACGGCTTTCAGCGGCAGTGGGTCTTCCACAATGGTTACGCCAAGCGCGCTTCCCTCGGTCGCGGGTTTCACGACGCAAGGCGTGCCGACGGTGCGCAAGACCTTTTCAACATCGTATCCCTCTTCACGCGTAAGCGTCACTGAAGGCGGCGTGGGAATACCGGCGAGCTCGTAGAACACCTTCGACTTCGCCTTATCCATGGCAATTGCGCTGGAAAGTACGCCTGAGCAGGTATATGGAATCCCGAGCAATTCGAGCATGCCCTGAACGGTTCCGTCCTCCCCCATCTTGCCGTGCAGGCAGAGGAATGCGACATCGAAATGCTCTTCTATAAGCCGTTTAAGGTCGTTCTTATCGGCCGGGTCGATCCACGTAACGTCGAAACCCGCTTCTTGAAGCGCCTGCTGGGCGCCTTTCCCTGAAGCAATCGAGATTTCGCGTTCGCCACTCGTGCCGCCGGCCAGCAAGACAACTTTGCATTCGCTCGGAACCACTGTGTTCATGGAGATCCCTTCTCCCAGTGTCACGGACCCGAACAGTATAATGTTTCACGTGAAACATGTCCAAAACAAGCGATGGTGCACCCGCCCGTAGCGGGTGTTTTACGTTGCAGGTATACTTAGGGGCATGACATCACCGATCAAGGCATATTCAACCAGCCAGTTGCAAACATTGGTTAAAGAAGCTGGCTTGCCTGCATTCCGTGCGAAACAGATCCTCGAATGGCTTTACGCAAAGGGCGTTTCGTCTTATGAGGATATGACCAACATGCCCAAGGCGATGCGTGAACAGTTTGCCGAAACATACCCCCTGTACACGCCCGTCGTTGCTGACAAGCAAGTTTCCGTTGACGGGTCGCGCAAATACCTCTTGCACTTCTACGACGACATCGTCGTTGAGACTGTGGCCTTGCCTGCCAATGACGGACGGTTCACGGTGTGCTGTTCGAGCCAGGCAGGATGTGCCATGGGTTGCTCCTTCTGCGCAACAGGCCGCAATGGCTTGTCGCGAAGCCTCGCAGTTGGTGAAATCATCGACCAAATACTCATGGTCCAACGCGATTTCGGGGAACGTGTCACAAACGTGGTTGTCATGGGGCAAGGCGAGCCGTTTGCGAATTATGACAACGTCCTTGCTGCGCTCCGAATAATGAACGATCCGAAGCTTTTGAACATAGGTGCGCGCCATATTACTGTTTCGACATGCGGAATCATTGAGGGAATCGGCAAATTTGCAGAAGAGCCCGAACAATTCACGCTGGCTATCTCGCTGCATGCTGCACGGCAAGATGTTCGCGACGAAATCATGCCTTCCATGAAAAGCCAGCGGCTTGGCGCTCTTCGACAAGCTTTGGAACACTATTCCAGTGCGACTGGCCGACGCTTCAGCTTTGAATATGCCCTCATGAAGGGTGTGAACGACTCCGAAGAAGACTTGCAGGCGCTCATAACGTATTGCCGGCGCCTCCTTTGCCACGTCAACCTCATTCCTTTGAACGAAATTGACGACTCCCCCATTCACCCCGTCAGCAACAACACCATGCATTATTGGCGCGATGAATTGGAAAATGCGGGAATTCCCGCCAGCATCAGAACATCACGAGGCGCCGACATCGCCGGCGCCTGTGGTCAACTAGCTAACAAACATACGGTTTGAACATCATCCCAGGGGTAATGTTCAAATTGAAGAGCAAATTTGAACATTACCCCTGGGATGATGTTCAAATCAGCCGTCTTCTAATAGCTAGTTATTGGTAATCAACCTGAACAGCCGCTCTAAATCGGTTTCGTCCTTGAACTCGATTTCAATCTTGTTCTTCCCGCCAGAGCTCTTGATCTTCACATTGGTCCCAAGCGTGTCTTTCAACGTGCGCGCCACCGTCTTGTACGACTTCGGCTGCGGCTCACGCTGAGCAGACGATTCCTTCTTCACACCCGAGAGCAAACGCGCGATGGCCTCAGCTTCGCGAACCGAGATGGTGTCTTCCACCAGCTTGTCGGTCAGCTTGCGACGTCCCTCCTTGGTGGGAATCGACAGAATGGCACGCGCATGACCTGCGGTAATTTTCTCTTCAAAAAGCAGCTGCTGAGCATCCTCCGGCAATTCGAGCAAGCGGAGGGCATTCGCAATGGTGGAACGTCCCTTCGAAACGGCTTGAGCTACCTCGGATTGGGTCATCTTGCCACGTTCCATCATGCGGCGATACCCATATGCCTCTTCAATCGGGTTAAGGTCGCTTCGCTGAATGTTCTCGACAAGCGCCAGCACAATGGTTTCGTCGTCGTCAGCTTCCTTCACGCGAATGGGAACCTTCTTCATCCCAAGGCTCTTGCACGCCTGCCAACGACGCTCGCCAGCGATGATCTGATATGTATTCCCAACTGAACGAACGAGGATGGGCTGCAACAACCCATTTTTCTTGATGGAATTGGCAAGCTCTTCCAAATCTTCCTTTTTGAAGTTCGTGCGCGGCTGATCGGGATTGGGAACAACGAGGTCGATATCCACTTCCGTTTCGTCCTGAGCTGCCTGCCTAGCCGGTTTTTTATCGTCTTTCACCGGCGTCTTTTCCTCCGGAGCAGCAGGTTTTTCGACGACACGTTCCACAACGCCCTTTATGGTGACGTGGTCTTCTTTATTGGTATACAGCTCTTCATCAGCTTGCTGTGAAGTTACTTCATCTGCGGGCTCTTTAGTTTCTTGCGGTTGCGCAGGCGCAGGAGGTACTGGCGCTTGTTCCTGGCGTACAGCTTCTTCTGGCGCATCCCCAAGCAAAGAACCCAGGCCACGTCCCAAACCACTTCTCGTTTTAGCCACGATTCACCACTTCCTTTGCAAGTTCCGAATAAGCTGCAGCGCCTTTACCAGACGGGTCGTATTGCGTAATTGGCATGCCATAACTCGGCGCCTCTGAAAGCTTCACCGTACGGGGAATAATGGTTTCGAAAACCTGGCTTCCAAAGTAATTTCGAACCTCTGCGGCAACTTGGCGCGAAAGCGTTGTGCGACCGTCGTACATGGTCAGCAGAATTCCGAAGATATCGAGCGACGGATTAAGCCGAGTTTTGACACGTTTCATCGATTCGAGAAGTTTTGTCACACCCTCGAGTGCATAGAATTCCGTTTGAATGGGAATGATTAGCTTGTCAGCACCAACAAGCGCGTTCACAGTGAGCAAACCCAACGAAGGCGGGCAGTCGATGAAGATGTAATCGTACTTGCCGCGCATTGTTCCAACTGCATCTTTAAGGCGATTTTCACGCGCCATCTCTGATACAAGCTCAACTTCCGCACCGGCAAGGTTAATGGTTGCCGGCACTAAATCAAGGCCCGGGCACACATCGGGAATTATCGCGTCCTGAATAGGCACGTCATTGAGCAACACATCATATATGCAAGCATTCAGTTGACCTTTTTCGACCCCAAGCCCGCTCGTTGCATTTCCCTGAGGATCCAAGTCGACGAGAAGCACTTGCTTGCCTTGTTCTCCAAGAGCTGCAGAAAGGTTAATGGCGGTAGTGGATTTGCCAACCCCGCCTTTCTGATTAATGATGGCGATAATTTTAGTCATGCCCACAACATGGTCGACAGGTTTCTTATCAGCGTACGATTTGATTGGCTGCACTACTGCAAGATCGTCCTCAAGCGCTTCTTGCTCTTCGCCTGCCGTTTCGTCAACGACTTCTTCATCAGGCGATTCAACCAGCTCTTCTGGTTGCTCCTCGGCAGGCTCGACTACTTCGTTCGTGATAGCCGATTCTGCTTTTTTATCCCGTCTCAGACTATCGAATAATCCCACAAAAGCCTCCTTCTAAAGCTTGCACAGCAGTATACAGTTGTACGAAACATGTTTCACGTGAAACATGGCTCATTCAGAAAGAGGATGCTTCTGCGCCATACCCTCTTGACGTGGAAGCTTCACGGTTGCTTCTGCGACTTTCTTAAATGTGAGAATCCGCCGCTGATACTCGTTATCTAATATAAATGCTCTATCTTTTACGAGCTTCATTCCGACCATCTTTTGAACACGCTGTGCATCAGCGAGTTCTTCATCGGTCACATTTGCTTTATAACACAGCAATACGCCATTCTTAACCAGCAAGGGGCTTGCCAGTTCCAATAACACGGGTAACTGTGACAATGCTCGTACAGTCAAAGCTACAAACCGCTTTGACTGTGTGCGTGCAAACAATTCTGCTCGCCCTGAATACGTGTTTATCTGGGAAGAAAGACCCAGTTCTGAAATAATTTCAGATACGACATCCATTTTCTTTTTGCGAGCGTCGATGAGTGTCGTCTCACGACCAGATGCAATAGCTAACGGAATGCCCGGAAAACCTGCTCCCGACCCTAAATCGCCTAGAGGCCCTTCCGGAGCTTCGTTCAACTCTTCTAAACCCGCCAGTGAATCCTCGACATGGAGAATCATGCCTTCTTCCAAAGAATCAATACGCGTTAAGTTGACACGCTGATTTACGTCAATCACAAGCTCGAGGTGCTTTTGAATAAGTGATTGCTGTTCAGAAGACAATGTTTCGAACACGCCCATGTATTCCCTTTAATCAACGTTTGAGCGATTACGTATTCCATCTTACAACAGTCTAGCTTGAACATCACCCCAGGGAAGATGTTCATTTATTTGAACATCTTCCCTGGGGTGATGTTCAACCGTCCCCATATATAAGAATGAGCTTGAAGACAATCAAGCTCATTCTTATATATATGTTTGGGTGGAATCTTATTTCACCGGTACAACCACAACATGACGCCCGGAGCCTTCACCTTCGGAAGCAGTTTCGACACGCGGATCATCACGCAACGCCATGTGGATGATGCGACGCTCATACGGCGTCATGGGACGAAGCTTCACGCTATGACCTTGAGCGGCTGCCTTCTTGGCCGATGAACGCGCTAAAGACTCAAGTTTCTGACGCTGGCGGTTCTTGTAGCTTTCGACATCGATGATAACCGGGAAGCGGAACCCAATCTTACGAACAGTGATTGCGGAGATTAGGAACTGAAGAGCATCAAGCGTCTTTCCATGGCGGCCAATAAGCACAGCCAGGTCGTCACCAGTGATATCGAGGATCAGCTCTCCCTCATCGCCTTCATACTCGTCAATGGTCACTTCACCAACGTTGAAGTATTTCAAAACATCCTTCAATGCAGCAATTGCCGTATCCGCAATCTCGTCGAGCTGTTCATCGGACAATGCCATATCATCGTCGGTTTCTTCTTCGATGGGTTCATCAGCATCTTCTTCGATTTCATCGACGCCGTCGGCATAATCTTCCTCAAGCTCTTCTTCTTCGACTGTTTCGTCGATAATCTCTTCCATCTCTTCGCTCATTATGCGCTCCTTATCTCAGGATTGAATTCGGTGGAATGTTTCACGTGAAACATTACTTCTTCTTAGTCGGGCGCTTCTTACGCTCTTTGCGCTCAACTTCAACATGAACAGGTTTAATGTCGATGGTCGCTTCTTCTTCTGCATCGAGCTTCTTCTTCAGATAGCTCATGTACGTCTGCTGAAAAATGGTGGCGATGATACCCGACACACCCCAGAACAGAAGCACGCCAGCAGGAGAGCTCCAACTGACAAACAACATCATGACACCCATGATGATGGACATCATGATCATCTGGTTGCGCTGCTGCGAATCAGGGTTGTTCTTTTGCTGCAGCAACATCGGCAAGAACGTCGCCCCAACGAAGATAACGATCAGGACCGCATAGGGGATAAACGGACCAACGCCAAGTTCCCATGCTTCAGAAGGGTTCATCAGCAGGTTGGGAATGATGTTGTAGAACGAGAAATTGTCATACTTAGGAAGCCAGTCCTGAATGTTGCGGAGAACCTGGAACAGCGCGATGAAGATCGGCATCTGAATGAGCATGGGCACGCAGCCAGACAGCGGATTGAACTTTGCATCCGCGTACATTTGCTGCGTTTCCTGCTGCATGCGAACAGGATCGTCCCTGAACTTGTCCTGGATTTCCTTCAACTTCGGCTGCATGCGCTGCATCATGACGCTCGACCTGGTCGAGCTGCTCATGAGCGGCAACATGATGACGCGGAAGATGATCGTGAAGACTATGATTGCCAAGCCCCAGTCATGGACCAAGAAATAGAATTTCTCGACCACCCAGGCAATAGCCCAAAGTATCGCCTCCCAAATACCTTGTATCTGATCGATTTCTGCCATTCAAATTCCTTCCTCTATGTTCCAAAGAAGACCGCTTACGGCAAGGGATCGTAGCCGTAAGGTCCTCCCGGATGACATTTTTTAAAGCGCTTCCAGGTCAGCACGAGTCCTTTCTTGAACCCGTATGTCCTGAAAGCCATGAGCCCGTATTCCGAACAGCTGGGGACAAACCGACAGCAAGAAGGGAACTGGGGCGATATTGCAAAGCGATAGAACTTAATGAGAGCAATGGCAATCTTGCAGGGAATAGATTCCTTGCCTGCTTCATTATTTATGACTTCTGTACTCATATTTTAAGCAATCCAGCCTGTTCAACCTTGCTTTTCAAATGAGAGATCATGTCGGTGTAAACCACTTCCGTCGTTCCTTTGCGCGCAACGAACGCCACGTCGTATCCGGGAAAAGGGCCACCAACCGAACGGCACGCTTCCCGCATACGGCGTTTCGCCTTATTGCGCCACACCGCGTTACCGAGCTTTTTCCCTGCTATAAAAGCAACACGACCATTGCGGTCGTGCTGTCCTTCGGTACGTAACACTATTAAGCTCAGTTCCGGCGTATTTACGCGCCTTCCCTCCTTGAAGAGGCGGGTTATCTCCGCACTCGACTTGATCGTTTCCACGATCGAGGTAACCGTATTTAGACGGTCAGGCGCTTGCGCCCCTTGGCGCGACGACGAGCGAGCACGGCACGACCGCCCTTGGTGGACATGCGAGCACGGAAACCGTGGCACTTTGCACGCTTGCGGGTGTTAGGCTGATAAGTGCGCTTCATGTTCTATTCCCTTCGTACGTTCTACGCTTTCCCCGTACTTTCTTCCGAAGGAAAACGCTTATCTCAAGTGCTTCAAGAGCAACCGTTAGATTATATAACGGCACGTCATTGGGTCAATAACTAATTTTTTCTCCAAAACCTGCCTACAACCGCTCTTTCTTTGCCTGCAAACCACAACACCCTGTATTCTTCTTTTCCCATTCTTCAATATATAAGTTCTGATAGTGGTAGTAATAAACACAGTGAGTTTGGGGAAAACTCTCGAATTTGCACGTAACTCCGCGTTTTTAAAGCCTTAGAAAACGTTGATAACCCTACCGCTTTTCCAGACCCAAATTTTCAAAAAAATTTTCCCACCCTTTTTGCAACCAGAGTTACTACCATCGTTGAACCGCTTATCCACAAGGCGAGGGCCCTAACATGCGGGCCCTCGCTAGCAATTTGAACGTCACCCCTGGGAACATGTTCAAATTAGAAGAAAAATTTGAACATGTTCCCAGGGGTGACGTTCAAAT